>JAUXHM010000134.1 GCA_030621535.1 Candidatus Methanophagales archaeon
CTTCGTGGCTGGATTTAGTTTATAGAAGTTCTATCATTTATTCCTTGATTATCCTTAATTTTTATTCTGATGAGTTTCAATATTATATGTTCATCATAGGGTATATAAAAGCTTTTCTTTTTCCGCGCGGAAAAAAATGAAATATGAGTTTCGCTTTTTGATTTCCATTAAGGAGAGCTGTTGTAAAGACTATCAACATAGTGCCGATTTTGTTTTTTTTATGATTATGCTCTCTTCTCTCAACCTGCCCATTTTTCAGATAAAATCCAAACACCCTATTACGTTCATCATAGTGCTTTTGCCGCTCCCGCTTGCATTTTTAGCTTTTCCTTTTCTCTCAAAAACACCTTAAGTTTAATCTCAAGCTCTGGTATTTCTCTCTTAATCAGTTCAATCATTTCCTCATCTTCTTCCTCAGTCATTTCTCTGTCGTATAGACCATGGATAAAGCCACCAACAATAGAATCCCATACACCCGCTGTATAACTCAGCAAAGTTTCAAGCTTTGGCTCTATCCCTATCTTCTCTAAAAAATCCAATTCCGCTTCTGCTATTTCATCAAACCTCAAAAGCCAGTCATTACTCGCTTCTTCTAATCTTTTTTTAACCTCTTTTGGGAGTGTCATGGAATCCTTTCTTCCATTTGGTATTAGGATTATATCATAGTATAGTCAAGACCGCATCAATGTTATCAAAGATAAAATCAGGCGTTTCCGTTTCCAGTTCCTCCTTCGTGTACAGCCCAGTAGTTAAGCCAACTGTTTTCACGCCTGCCCTTCGTCCCTGGACTATATCGGGTGGTGTATCGCCGCAATAGAACGTATGATCCGCTGAAGAATTGAGCAGTTCTATCGCTTTGAGTAACGGTTCAGGGTCGGGTCTCACTCTTTTGGCATCCTCCGCGGTGAGCAAAAGGTCATTCGGGAACTGAAAAAGCCGTATCGCTGCTTCTGCGGATTCTCTATCCTTTGTCGTCACGATTGCTATTTTTATTCCTTTTTCTCGTAGCAGTTCAAGCGTCATTTTCGCTTTCGGCAGTTCTTTTATCATATTTTTGAATTTACCCCTCATAAGGCTGAGGAAGACCGAATCAAACTTAGCCGGGTCTTTATCCGGGTATAAAATCTTGAAAGAAATGAGACTAGGCAAATAGATTATTTCCTTTATCTCCTTATCTGCGGGAACTCTCAAACCCGTTACCCTCGCTGCTTCCTTAACCGAACTCAAAATCGCTGCGGATGAGTCAATTAACGTGCCATCCATGTCAAAAAGACCTGTTTTGAATTTCATTTTTTTCTCCTTATCTCCAACCTCCTCAATTTCCCTTCCCTTGGCACGCCATTTTCATCCCAGCCACGCATACGATAATATTCATCAAGCGTCTTTAAAAACTCTTCTTTATCTATTACTCTTCCATTCACCTTCTCCTCAAAGAACCTGTCAGGCAAAATATCATCCGCTTTTCCAAACCCTTCCCTTACATTATACAGCCGTTCCACGTTCCATATCCGCTCGCCAGCGAGCATCAAATCCTCTGACGTATAGTCCACACCCGTAACGGCACTTAATACGTTCGCATATTCCTCCTCACCCGCACCGAGGAATGCGAATTTGCACACTACGAGCGAATCAACAGCGGCGAATCTATCCTGGAATACTTTTGTATGTCCCGCTTTTCCTGCAAGTGTATAAGGGTCAATCGCCTTTGGTTTTCGCAGTATCTCCGGAGCGACAAGATAAGCTCTTGTATGGCATCCACCGCGATTGGAAGTGGCGTAGCTAAACCCCAGCCCTTTTACACCTCGCGGGTCATAAGAAGGCAGTGAAAGCCCTTTTACCTGAATCGCCGTCTCCGGATGTCCTTCTGATTCTGCAAAGGAACTCACACCCTTACCAAGCTCTTCTCCAACACCTTGTTTGTCTCCTACCATCCTCGTCAAGTTTACAAGCTCTTCCGGCGAGATACCTTTGTCGCGTAACTCCGAAAAACAGCCCAGAACACCCGCTACCGAAATCGTATCCACGCCGTAATCGTTACAAAGCCGGTTCGCTTCTACAACCGCCTCATAATCAGGATTTTGGATGTTTGCACCCATTAAACCAACTGTTTCGTATTCTGGCAGTTCTCCACCCCCTATATCCTCCCTTTTACATGCAATTGGACAGGAATAACATGCACTCCTTTTTGGTGCTCGCTCTTCTTCTATGGTCTTTGCAAAGAAGGGTTTAAGATTGAAATCCTGCTCTGGCTCTGCCGTCCTGAAATTTGCTGCTGGAAGCACGTTCATCCAGCTTGTTATCTTCACCAAAAACGGCGTTCCGAAAACCGATAACCCTTTGCTTATCGTCGGGCATGCAATCAGCAGCCGGTTAATCGCTTTCTTTTGCTTTGAAAATTCCGCTCTGTCAAAGATTTCCACTTTTCCCGTGCCCTTCACCACGATTGCCTTCAGGTTCTTCGAGCCCATTACTGCACCCACGCCGCCGCGCCCAAAAGCGTGTGTCGCATCCGAAATGATGGAAGCCAGCGGCACAAGTTTCTCGCCTGCTCTGCCGATACAAGCAACGCTGCCGCTGCTGTTCCCCTTTTCTTTTAGAAATCCCGTGGTCGCTTTTACGTTCTCGCCCCACAACGTCCTTGCGGATTTTAGCTCCACGCGGTCATCTTCTATTTCTATAAATACCGGGTCTGGTGATTTGCCTGCAATAATTATCGCATCGTATCCTGCTTTTTTCATCGCGGGACCAAACGAACCACCGCAGTTAGAATCGAATATCGTGCCCGTCAAAGGCGATTTTGTGGACACCGAAACCCTGCCCGAGGCTGGCGTAGTGGTGCCTGTTAACGGACCTGCAGCGAATACAAGCAGGTTAGTTGGTGCGAGGGCATCGACACGTCCGGCATCATACACTATTTTCGCTCCCAGTCCTCGACCACCAAGATAATTTTTGAGTGAAGAATCCTCAGGCACGAAGCTATTTATTCGACTTTTTGTAAGGTCTATTCTAAGAATTTTATTTTTCCAGCTGTATGCGTTCATAGTTTTTACTCTTAGTAGGTGTTAGGTGAATATAATTTCTTTGTTCGCAAATATGGTGAGCGATTTGGACCAATGCAAAGCTTGTAGCTGTTTAGTAGTTCTTAGGCAAGGCTGATAAGCCCGAAGTGAGTGAAGTGAACAAAGAAGTTGCCAACCGTAATTAGAGTAAAATAGTTGTTCCCGCAGTAGTTGCAGATGCCATCCAAGTCGGAGCACCTACGCTTTCTAAAAAAGCACTTCCAGTGTCATGAGTAGCTATAAATTTACGTTCATTAACAAGATTACCTGGATTCGTAGAGTTAAGTGGGCGTTTCCTTTTCAGATTGAAAAGCAAATCCTTTCTAATCGGAAGTAGGGACATTCAGAACTACTATGCAAATAGAAAAATTTATAAAGGATGAATACCACCGATAATATCAGAGTGAATATTAAAAATGGGATAAAAAGGGGG
>JAUXHM010000048.1 GCA_030621535.1 Candidatus Methanophagales archaeon
CTTGAAGTGTGAGCGTATTCCCTTCAATAGCATTAGAATGATAAGTATGCAGTAACCGCAGCTCATCTCCGAGCTTTCTCACTGCACTCACAGGAAGAGGTCCGTGTGCATCTAATCGCTCTTTCTTATGCCTGATTCTTTCGAGCAAATCGCTTCTGATTAAAGTATCGGTATCGTGCATTTTCTCGGTTAAACGATATAATAATTACCACCTCTTAACCTTCAAGTGCTTAATTTCTTTGAAATGCTCGTCTCGTGTGACCAAAGTCAGGTCATACTGCCGAGCAATTGCACCAATCCAGATGTCATTTTCGGGAATCAGTCGCCCTTTCTCTCGCAGAGCATTCTTGATTCCCCCATACTCACGTGCCGTGTCCAGATCACAAGCGAGCACCACACTGCTGAACACAAACTCATTAATTCGTTTCAGGTTTTGCTGAACTCGTCCTGACTTGCGGACACCAAAGTATAACTCGCCAAGGACGATGCTTGGCACAAAAACCTCCTCGGCTTTCTTCAGATGCTCCTGCACAGAGAGGTCATCAGCGAAGAGGGCAATAACTATACTTGTGTCCAAGAGGAATCTACCACTCATTCACGTCAACCCTCTCACACTCATCTTCAATAGCTTTGGTCATTGCTTGCAAATCTTCGCTATTAATTGTTCCTGCGAGATGAAGCAGCTGCTTCCCCGGCACACCTTTCGGCTTGGATAATACTCTCACAAAATCCAACACACGCTGTTGGAACTTATACGGAAGACGGTCAAGTTGCTTGACAATCTCCACTTTGATAGATTGGTTGTTCATTGACATTATCTCCTATTTTCACAGTTTATCCTTACTTTTTTGATAATATAACCTTTCTCTACAATCCCTAAAAATGTTTTTTGTTATATGATATTTCCACTTCTCTTTATGCTATGCCAATTCAAATATCAAATACCATACTTTTTTATACTTCTAATTGCATACACATAAAACGTGATTGCAAATGGAAACAGTAAAGATAGGATTTGTGAAATTAGGGAATATAGGAATCTCGAGAATAGTGGATTTGTTGCTGGACGAGAGAGCGGATAGAGAGGATATAGACGTTCGTGTGTTGGGTACGGGAGCAAAGATGACGCCAGAAAATGCGGCTGACACTTCGCGCCTGCTGGACTGGGACCCCGATGTGGTGGTAATAACCAGCCCCAATGCTGCACTTCCAGGTCCTAAGAGCGCACGTGAGATGGTGAAGGAGAAGGGCAAGCCCTGCATTGTTATTTCTGATGCACCGGCGAAAAAGGCAGTGGATAAGTTAAAAGAAGGAGGATTTGGATACATTATCATACCCGGGGACCCGATGATAGGAGCGAGGCGGGAGTTTTTAGATCCCGTAGAGATGAGTCTGTTCAATGCCGATGTCCTTTCTGTTCTGTCCATAACCGGCGTAGCAAAATTGGTGCAGGAGGAGATAGATGCCGTTATAGAAGCGATAAAGAAAGGCGAGGAAGTGAAAGTACCACAGATAATAGCAACTGCGGAGCGCGCGGTAGAACGGGCAAAGTTTTCCAATCCGTATGCAAAAGCGAAAGCCATCGCAGCTTACAGCATGGCGGAGAAAGTAGCGGAACTGGACGTAAAAGGGTGTTTCATGATGAAGAACCCCGAAGAATACGTACCTGTGGTAGCGGCAGCGCATGAACTGTTAAGAGAAGCGGCAAAGCTTGCATACGAAGCGAGAGAAGTAGAAAAACAAACTGACAGCTTGGTTCGTGAGCCTCATTCCCGAACAGGGGCGATAATGAAGAAGGAGAAATTAATGGAGAAGCCGAGTGCGTGAGTGATTTCTCACGCATCCCTCCTTTTTATTTTTCGAGAACGTTTTTTTTCTAACAAGAAAATGATGCAGGATGCCTGATACATGATACAGGTTTTGAGGTGCATCTTCACAATTTCTCGTGAAAATTATGGGGCTCTGCCCCATGTCCCCGCAAGCCCTGAAAGGGCTTATGTGTAATCTTGTGGTTATTAAAAGAAGCTAAACATCCATGAAAAACGCAAAAACGCTTGATAAAATCCTCACGGTAATACTGATTATCGCTATTATCACGGCAGCCGCACTAACTATCTACGTAATCATAACGCCAAAGAAAGGAGAAGAATTCACTGAATTCTATATTCTTGGCGAAGGAGGCAATGCCTCGAAGTATCCCTCGAGCCTTTCCGCAGGCGAGGAAGGAACGGTAATAGTTGGCGTGGTTAACCACGAATACGAAACCGTCGCATATCTGTTCAGAGCGGAGATAGAAAACAAAACATTTGGCGAGAAGGAAATACAATTAGCGCATAATGAAACGGTAGAGTTTCCATTTACGTTTACCGCGCGAAAAGGCATGGCGTATTTGTTTAGCTGGAACGAGGTTCCCGGAAACGATAGCGAGAGGCTTTTAAGCTACCTCAGGGCTGACCACGACCTTGACTGGGTGGAAGGTGCGGAAATCATCAAATCCGCTGACCGCAAAACTATCTACGTCATTAAGGATGAAAACTTATCCAGAATAACGCGCGATGAGAGGAAGGAAAAAGTGACCTTAAAAACTCGCGGTGGCGGAACCTTCAACCTAAAAGTTAAAAGAGAAAACGGCAATCTAAACGTGTATGGCACGAGGAAACTAAAATTTTTGCTATTCAAAGGCAATTCAAGCGAAAGTGGGAATGATGGCATGAACATAAATCGGACCGCGCCTTATCGCGAACTCCATCTCTGGATTGATTTTCGATAGATGTGATAAAAAATAAACGTCAACAAGATGGATATGCCTATCAGTTCAGAAACAAATGCGTATGTGAGTTCGATTCCACCTGTCAAAGGCGAATAAGTCCCGAAAAAGCACATTAAAAAGTAATCCCACCAGTGCTGTTCTATTATGCCCTGCGGGAAATCAAATCCAAAAAGGGGATAGAACAGTGTTTTTGGACTGAACCACATTCGGTCTTCGCAGAGGTGAAGAAAAGAAGCAAACGCGAGGAAAAGAATCGCTTTTTCTTCGCTTCCGTTTCGCTTGTATAAGCAAGTGCCAATGAGCAGCAGGATAAAGACGAACAGCAGCGTGTGAGCAAATAATCTGCCATTTGAAATAGAGTTTGCCAACAAAATCTCCCCTATTGGCTTATCTATTAAATCCGGCAAGATTGCACCTATAAGGATAAAGCCGTACAACCGACGGTCAGGTACAATTTTTAATGTGCAGAAAACCAGAAATGCGATTCCCAGTGTTATCCCCAGATGTCCAAAAATGAACATGCTTACTCAAAATAAAATTATCATGTTTAAAGTTTTTCTTTTCCGAAAACGCTTTTCTTTTCTGCGAAGCATTTTTGATAAAACTTTTTCTAAAAGTTTTAAAGAAAAGGGTTTAATGATGGGCCCGATGCGATTCGAACGCATGACCTTCGCCTCGTAAAGGCGACGTCATTCCAACTAGACCACGGGCCCTCCTCTCTATCACAGCTGATATAATTTCAAGTCCCCACTATTTAAAAATCTTTTAGTTACTGTTACCGAGATTTGTTATTGTATATAAAGTATAACCACCTAAATTCTATTTGAGACACAGATTTACACGGCACGGACTTATTTAAGTTTAACATTGTTGATTGTCATCATCTGTCTGTGTTAATCTGCGTTAATCTGTGTCAACGATTTATTTTCTTGTGCCATCTCTCTTTAACCGACTCGCTATCTCCCCTATAACCTCTTTTAAATTTTCCTTGTTATCGTAATCTTCCAATAAATTCTCTTTCCCTTTGCCTCGCTTCTTCTCCTTAACCACCGAAATAAGGTTCCGTATCGCTCTTTCCACATCATCTACAATGCTTACGGTCGCGTGCTCGGAAGTTCGCGATAACGGGTTCAAATCAATTGTTATCACCTTTTTTCCCATTTTTATAAGTGCTTCGCATCTGTCCCCGTCTTCCAGAGGCGCGAGAACCACATCGGCACTGTAAATCCCTTCGCGGTCCGCCCTTGCTCGTGCATGCGCTATCCCGGGTATTGTCGCATCTGCTCCATCACCGAGCACGTTCCTCGCTCCTTGTTTCTCCAGCAGCTCCTTTATTTTCATCGCCCGCTCTTCTGTTCTGTAAAAGATATTTACCTCTAAAGGGGCATTTGTCAATTCGCTTAACTCAATTATCTCGTGTACCGCTAATGCTGCAACGTTCCCATTCACGGAAATCACGGGTCTCTTCGCAGCAAGCAACAAAGCAGCAGCAACTTCTGTCGCTCTCCGCGCTGAATCCAGTGTCCTCTCACCAATTAAATAATCAAATGCTTCACCCCGTCCATGTGCTATCAAACCCTGCTTGCTTGTTATTCCCGCTTCGATACCAGCCACGAGCTTCTCTCGCTTTATTAACGACCTATATCTGGGGTGTGTCTCAGGGATTTTGAACATTGAGATATTTTTTCTCTTACTCTAATTTAAAGCCCCAACCTTGCCACCTCGGATTGAAATCCGAGGCATCCACTTTGTACCATATTGCTATCTTGTCTCATTTCCATGGCTTCACCACACCCTCAAAAGAATTGCTAAAAGGAAAAATCCTATTGATATTAGCATATTGTGAATCGCTTGAAGGCGACAATACTCATATACAGCTGGGGTGGGACACCACATTACTAATAAAAAACTAATAAACATGAATCCGATACCCATCATCACAATGGGAATTGATAGTGCTCCTCTCAACCCGCTTCTTTCGCTTTCTCTAGTTAAGTAGCCCTTTAATTCTTCTTTCCAAGAAGGCTCTTCTTTATCCATTTTTATCAAGATGAGGCTATATTCTATATACTTTGCCAACTACTGTTAAGTACGAGGCCTGTACTTAAGCACGACCGCAGATGATTTAAACTACACCATTATCACCGGTATGACATAGGTATATAAAAGCTTTTCGGTTTACGAGGCTTTGCTAATAAAGTCGGAAAAAGGAGCGACATTGCGAGCAAGCGATGGAGATTATGAGCAGGAAGAAATAGAGGGCATTATCACAATTTTCCCCCAACCTGTTTGTATATTTTTTTCTTTTTATTACTGTGAGTTAGTTTTTTAATCCTTACCTCCTTTGTATCGTTTACAATTGTGTAAACTGCTCTATAATCGCCAATACGCAATCGCCAATTTCCCGGTGCATCTCTTAATCTCTTTATATCAGCATTAGACCTTCTACGCCACGGCTCTTCCATAAGAACTTCTAATCCTTCCTTAATTTTATCTTTAATGTCTCTTGAAAGCCCATTTAATGCATTGCGAGCAGTATCCGATAGAAGTATATTAAATATCATCTAAATGTATAAATTTTTCTTCTTTGTCTATCTTTTCAAGCTCTTTCTTAATCTCTTCTTTAGTGAAAAACGCATCTTCCAGTTTACATTCTTCGACATACGCACCCAAATCAACATCCTCACCGAAACTTGATTTTTCCCAAGGCAATGTTGATTTGGTGAACGCAACCAACTCATCGGTTGTTTCAAACCCCCAATCTTCTAAAACCTTGTCTAAAATACTGATTTCTTCTTCTCTTAATTCAAAAGAAAAATCTCCGATTGGCTCTATGAACGATGCTATATGTCCCTTTTCCGTTTTCTCTTCCTTTATATTCAACCTTATACCATCGAGCCATGTGTTAGCATCGGCAACATCGGGACTCCAAACTCCATAGTTGTAGTTTTTAAACTGGATATTTGTCAATCGCTTACAAAACTCTTCAATATAATACAGTTCAGCAGTATAAACTAATTTATGAATTCTTTTCTCTGTAAGATACTTTGTTTTTGCAGCAAAATAACAGATAATATTTTCTAACTTAGGATTAACTAAATCTGCTAACTCCAAATCCTTTTTGAGTAGCATTGCGTTTATTATATTTAAATTTTAAGCAATATAAAAGCTTTTCTATTTTTCACGAGGAAGAGCAGAAAGTGGGCGTGATGCCCAACTCATGCATCTCGTGTATCACCACCACAATATTATGGGCTATGAGTTTACATAGTAGTTCATTCTTCTGTGCTATCCACTTCTTTGATTTTAGCTTATCACCAAATTTTGTTTTTACCATCATAAACGTGGTCTCTACATTGCTTCTCTTGTGGTAATGCTCCATGAACTCTTCTCGATTCATCATAAAGTAGTGATACATCTTATTCCAGACACGAGACCCGCCCGACCTACCCGTAGCGTTTGACCTAAACGGAATATAAGCAGTTGCTCCTATCTCATCAACGAGGTCATAATTAGCTCGACTGCAATACGCCTTGTCTGCTTCTATCTCTTCTATATTAAACCCGTTTTCATGTGCTTCTTCTATCATTGGCTTGAAGTAAGGCGAATCATTAGCATTCCCCTCCGTTATCCTTGCGCTTGCTATTATGTTTGTCTTAGTACCGGTAAGGATGTGTGCCTTTACCCACTTATGTGCTTTCTTTGTCCCGTATTTCTCTACGCCGTACTGATTAAATTGGCTTGTGCGAAATCCTGAGCTATCGGGTGCGAAATTCGTTTCAATGCCTTTTAGCGGAAGCGAAGATAAGATAAGAAGGCGATTCAATAAAGGTGTTACATCTTCTCGGTTAAGGAATATATTTACCATATTGTAGCTCGGTGCTTTGCTTATTTGCTCTCGCTCTTTTGCATTTCGGTAAAGCGTATGTGCTCTTCTACTTGATAGCTGCGAATATACTTTTTGAATAGCGCAGAATGAACCTTCTTTTAGGCTTAATCTCGGTCTCCCCATCTTCTGCTCTCCCTCTTCTACATTCTCTACTAAATCCTTTAGCAATTCGTCAAACTGTCTTATCTCCCCGTTTTGTGCTGCATTATACGCCTTCCAATTTTGCGAATACGTCACCCGGACAACCTTTTCCACTACCTTGTTGCCTTCTGCATCCACCGATTCCCTTATGAAATACTCCACTGCCCACTGATGCTTGCATTTTGTCCCTCTCATTTCGCAGTCGGGACAGTTGCACTTCGTCTCTCCCCCTTCTTTATACACAAGATATGCCCCCTTCCCGCTTTGCGAGGGGACTATCCATCCCTTCGGTGTTTCGCTTATTCTACCACTCTGAGCGATTTGAGCCCCCTTCATCTCCCTTCTATCCATCTTTCCCTTGTCTCCTTTTATAATACGTTAATAATAGTATTATTGTATTATAGATATAAAAAGACTTTCGGTTTTTAAAACCTTAACTCCGTCTGAATAGGGAATAGGTGTAATCAGATTATCACGTAATATTTCCTCTTTTGCCAATCAAACATAAATAAAACCCGATACTTTTATATTGACCTATTCCCTATATA
>JAUXHM010000168.1 GCA_030621535.1 Candidatus Methanophagales archaeon
ATAAGAGCTACAATCGGTTGTCCGTGGAAGCAGCTGAGGAGAGCGTGTGATAGCTCTCTCTTACCAGCAATTTAAAATTAAGATACAAAAGTACTCGCCCTCGGCATCTCCTGCTTCATTCCTTTCCTTTCCCTTACTTCCATTATTTTCATGCCGAACAGATTTTGCGGTATAGGTTTGAAACCCGCGAATTCCGTGCTCCATAGCGCTCTACCTTCGGTTGCAGACCTGATGTCACCGGCAAAGCCAAGCATTTCTGCCACTGGCGCTTCGCACTGCAATGAAACCATATCGCCCTCGGTTTTCATGTCCACTATCTGCCCTCTTCTGCCCTGTATCTCGCGTGTCACGTTGCCAAGCAAATTCTGTGGTATACTTATAAAGACTCCTTGCACCGGTTCAAGGAAGGTAGCCTCCGCAAGCAGAATAGCACCAAATATAGCGCTTCGTACCGCAGGGATGACCTGTGCAGGTCCCCGGTGTATTGAATCCTCATGCAGCTTCACGTCCATCAGTTTTACTTTTATGCCCCTGCACTTCTCCTTTGCCAGCGGTCCCTTAAGCATCACTTCCTCGAAACCTTCCTGGATCAACTCCATCGTCTCTCGCAGATACTGAACCCCTTTTGTCATGTCCACCAGCACGTTCCCTTCAATGATATTAAGGACTTTCTTTGCTTCCGCTTTGTCCATTCCCGCTTCTATCAGCTTATCGCGCATCACAACCTTGTTTTTGCCCACGGTTATCCCTTCGCTCTGTATCTTGTCCACTACTTCCGCACCCAGCGGTTCGACTTCAAAATAAAACTTGTTGTGCCTGTTCGGTGATTTACCTTCCACGGGACCCGCATGCCCTTCTACCGTCTCACGATAGACGACAAGGGGCGGCGAAGCGATGATAGGAATGCTCTCATCATGTTCTATCCGATGCGTGATTATTTCAAGATGCAATTCGCCCATTCCAGATACCAGATGTTCTCCCGTTTCCTCGTTTATCTCCACGCGAATCATCGGGTCCTCTTTCGCCAGCTTCCTGATCATCTCTACCAATCGAGGCAAGTCCTTCGTACTCTTCGCTTCCACCGCGACCGTGACAACAGGCTCACTGTAATGCTTCATACTTTCAAATGGAACTATCTCCGAGGTCGAAAGCGTAGAACCCACTACCGCATCTTTCAGACCCACGAGCGCAACTATGTTACCCGCAGGTATCTTGTCCACTTCTACACGCTCCTGACCCTCGAATATCCCTACCTGCTGTATTCTGTTCTTCTTATACACGCCCGATATGAGCACTTCCGTGCCTTTTTCCACGGTTCCGCTGAAAAGTCTCCCGGTAGCCACTTCCCCTGCATGGGGGTCCACGGAGATGCTGGTTACCATAAATGCGACGTCACCCGACCGATCACAGCTTGCCATGCTTTTTCCTATCCCGCTCTCGGCATCTCCCTGCCATACCACAGGAACTCGATACTTTTGTGCCTCTGCGGGATTTGGCAGATGCTCGGTTATCATATCAAGAACTGCTTCATACGCGGGGCATTTCAACGCTAATTCCTTCATGCTCCCCTGCTTGCAGTAATCGAATACCTCCTTAAAGCTAATCCCCGTCTTCTTCATGGTCGGAACGCTAATAGCCCAGTTATACAGTGCGGAGCCAAAAGCGACATTGCCCTTTACCGCATCGAGCTTCCAGTCCTCGTATTTGTCCTTTTTCATACCGTACATCAGCTTGTTCACCTTGTCTATTATCTTACTGAGCTGGATTTGCATCTGCTGCGCATCCACTTTCAGCTCGTTTATCATCCGGTCAACTTTGTTAATGTAAAGAACAGGTTTCACGTTCTCTTTCATCGCCTGCCTCAGCACGGTTTCGGTCTGCGGCATAGCACCCTCCACGGCATCAACGACAACCACAGCGCCATCAACCGCTCTCAGCGCCCTCGTCACGTCGCCACCAAAATCCACGTGTCCTGGCGTATCAATAAGATTTATAAGATGCTCTTCTCCTTTGTAATCATAAACCATAGACGCATTCGCAGCGAATATCGTTATTCCCCTTTCCTGTTCCAGATGGTAAAAATCCGTGAACAGTTGCTCGCCTGCTAATTCTTTCGATATTATTCCCGCACCGGCAAGCAGGTTGTCCGTCAAAGTTGTCTTCCCGTGGTCTATATGAGCGATAATGCCGATGTTCCTTATTCGCTCCGTCTTGTCCATCAATGCCGTCACCTTTTCCGCAGCCTTTTTTCCTCTTGTTGCCATTTTCGTAGCTTCTTCTCCTTCTCTTTCTTGTTTTATTTTTGTATATAAAGTATAACTTCCTTCTATTTAAGTTAAGACACAGATTCTTTCTTTTTTAATCTGCGTCAGTTAATAGGTGTCAATGGTTTATTTTCTATTTTATGGTAAACGCGAGAAGCACAGCCAAGTGCAGCTGCGAATACCGCTAACGATACACGTAATGAGCAAAATCGTGGGTATCACGCCGAGAAACCCTCTTACGGCTTTTTCGCCCATACCCCAAGCATAATTTTATTGCATTTAAATGTTCCATCCCTGTCGCCGCCGGATGCGTTTCAGGTCTTG
>JAUXHM010000165.1 GCA_030621535.1 Candidatus Methanophagales archaeon
CTCGGCGTTAGCATCGGCGAATTCAGCGAAAAGTCAGGGATACCTACAAGCACACTTTACAAAATCCTTTCCGGCGAGCGCGACCCGAACCTGCGCACTTTCAGGAAGATAATAAACACCATACGCGAGATAGAAACCGGGCGTGCGAAAAAGAAGAAGAAATTTATCGCTATTATTTGCTCTCGAGGGTGTTTGGAGGTGTTGGAAAAAACTACCGTAAATACTGGAAAAGAGACCTTTGATGTCAAAGAATATTCCGTTACGAGCATCGAAGAAGCAATAATAGGAGCGATAAAAGCGGAAGAAGACGGTGCATCGGCCCTTGTGTGCGCGCCTATCGTCAGTTCCACGGTTGAAAAAGTGGTGAATATCCCGGTGGTAACGATAAGACCGAGTTCGAGTGTGGCAAGGGCGATTGAACTGGCAGCGAAGAAAGTAAGTTAAGAGAAAGACATAATAAGTAAGAGAAAAGAGAGGTGTGTTTCAGGAATGAACAGGGACATAGACATTCCCGTTAGGAAGATACGAGAAGACGTGTGGGAAGTGCCACAGTCGTATAAGGACTACATGAGAGTACCAGCGAGGATATACGCTGCTGAAGCGCTATTAGATAAGATGAAAAGTGACCGCACGCTACAGCAAACAATCAATGTCGCTTCGCTTCCCGGGATAGAAAAATATTCGATGGTTATGCCCGATGGTCATCAGGGATATGGATTTCCAATAGGCGGCGTTGCGGCTACGGACTTTGAGGAGGGTGTCATATCGCCGGGCGGAGTGGGTTATGACATCAACTGTGGCGTAAGGCTCATCCGCACAAATCTGATGGAGAAGGACGTCAGACCTCATCTGTCCGAGATACTGGACGTTTTATTTGAATATGTTCCCGCAGGGCTTGGGCTGTCAGGGAAAGTGAGGTTATCGTATAGCCAGTTAGACGAAGTGCTGAGGGGCGGCACGGAGTGGTGCATTGAGAACGGCTATGGCTGGGAAGAGGATATCGAGCGGACAGAAGAGGGAGGGAAATTAAAGGCTGCGAATCCTGAGAAGATAGACGAAAAATCAAAGAAGCGTGGCGCACCTCAATTAGGCACGCTCGGCTCGGGGAACCATTTTTTGGAATTAGGGGTAGTGGATGAAATCTTTGATGAGCGACTTGCGAAGGCGTATGGAATAGAAGAGCAGGGGCAGGTGACCGTTTTAATTCATACTGGCGGTAGAGGCTTCTCGCATGGCGTTTGCTCCTACTACTTGAGGAGCTTCGAACGAGAGATGAGCAAAGATGCGACATTATCGAAAATACTCAGTTTGGAGCGTGAACTGGCTTGCGCTTATTTGAGCAGCGACACGGGCATGGATTATTTTGAGGCGATGTGCGCGTGTGCGAATTATGCTTTTGCGAACAGGCAGATTGCAATGCATTGGGTAAGAAAAGTGTTTGAAGACGTGCTTCGAAGCCCAGCGGAGAATATGGAGATAAGGCTGGTGTATGACATTGCACACAACATAGCGAAAGAAGAAGAGCATGTGGTGGAAGGGAAGAGGAAAAAATTGTGCGTGCACAGGAAAGGAGCAACGAGAGCTTTTCCCGCTGGCGATGAGCGATTGCCACCTATTTATCGAAACATTGGTCAACCAGTACTGATTCCCGGTTCGATGGGCACACGCAGTTTTTTAGCTGTGGGTACCGAAACAGCAAAGCTCGAGACGTTTGGCAGTTGCGCTCACGGCTCGGGCAGGGAAATGAGCAGAACGGCAGCAATGAGGAAATACAGAGGAATTGAAGTGAGAGAAGAACTGGCGAAGCAAAATATAATAGTGAAAACACGAGAACGAAGGAAGAGAGACGTAAGGCGAAAGAGTGGCATTCCGTTCGATAAATACGGTGAGCTGGCAGAGGAAGTAGCAGCAGCATATAAAGACCCTGAGGTGGTGGTTCGGAGTTGTGAAGTGTCGGGGATAGCGAAAAGAGTAGCTGCTTTTAGAGGCATTGGAGTGATAAAAGGATGAGTATATCAAAAACCTTAAAATTCACCGCAGAGCACACGGAGAACGCAGAGGCACAAGTTATAGACACAGATTAACGCAGATTAACACAGACAAAACAAACTGCAAAGTGCAAAATTTGTGTAATCTATGCAATCTGTGGTTAAAATTAACAATGTTAAATTTAAATAAGTCCGTGCCGTGTAAATCAGTGTAAATCTGTGTCTCAAATAAAAATACGTTATTCATTTTATATATCCCAGTATCTTCTTTGCACTTCTTTTACCTCTTCCACTCTTATTTGCACTCGCTCACTCGCTCTTATTTCACTTTCTTTTACCCTTATCTCGCTCTCATCGGATAACAGTGAATTGAAAACCGATAAAGCGGATTCTGCAATGGCATCCAGGTTATACCCCCCTTCTAAAGCCATTACGATTCGTCCGTGGCTATTCTTTCCTGCTATATCCTTTATCAAAGACGTAAACAGCCCAAAGCCACGAGACGTCACGTTCATTGATGCCAACGGGTCGGCAACATGTGCATCAAATCCAACGGATACGAGCACAAAATCAGGACTGAACTCCATAGCTATCGGCACTAAAATATCATTCAATGCATATAAGTAGCCGTCATCATCGGTACCTGCTGGCAGTGGGACATTAACGGTGAAACCTTCCCCCTTCCCTTTACCCACTT
>JAUXHM010000110.1 GCA_030621535.1 Candidatus Methanophagales archaeon
ACTGAACAGATAGAAGAGGAAGGAAATGACAATGAGATCATAGCAAAGTTGAAGCTCGTGGGAGAGGACGGTAATGGCTTGCTCATGGTGGACAAAGAACTGGCGATGCGGGTATTTACGCCACCTGCGACTTCTGAAGAGGGGGGTGCGTAAAAGGATGAACAAGAAGGTAGCTATCTTTGCATTCAATGGAGAACCAATGTGTTTTGCACATACGCTCTTGAATACCTTAGATATGAAGAATAAGGAATACGATGTGAAATTGATAATAGAGGGCACAGCCACGAAGCAGGTGGAAGAACTCGCAAATCCTAAAAAACCGTTCGCAAATCTGTATGCAGAAGTCAAAAAAGAGGGGATAATTGATTGCGTCTGCAAAGCATGCTCTACTCAGACCGGTGCGTTAAAGAGTGCAGAGGAGCAAGAGCTACCGATATGCGGTGAGATGTCCGGACACCCAAGCTTGTCCAGATACATGGAAGCGGGATATGAAGTGATAGTATTCTAAAAGGGGGTGAGGACAAAATGGCAATGGGAAGAGGAAGAGGAATGGGCGGTCCCCCACAGGGTCTCGGGCGAGAGGGGGGAGCACCCACGAAATGTGTTTGCCCTCAATGCGGGTACGAAGCAACAAAAGAGCGAGGTACCCCCTGCCGCTCGATGAAGTGCCCTAAATGTGGGGTTCAACTTGTAGGGGCGTAAAAACAAATGGGAGGTGATATGAAAAAATGGCAAAAGCAATAGTAATTTATGAAACACGTTCGGGCAATACCGAAATGATGGCAAAAGCAATCGAAACGGGTTTGAAAAAAGCGGGTGTCGATGTGGAACTGAAAAAGGGTGCACGTGCAACTGTGGATAACCTCAAAGACGTTGATGCCGTAATACTCGGCTCTCCGACGTATGTTCGTAGTTTGATTGCAGCGATGAAGACCTTTCTTTTCGAGATGGATAAAGTGGACTTGAAAGGAAAGGTTGGTGCGGCATTCGGGTCTTACGGTTGGAGTGGCGAATCCATTGAGATACTGACAGAAACGATGAAGAATCTCGCAGGGATGAACGTGATAGAACCTGGACTGAGAATAAATCGCAGACCAACCGAAAAGGGTCTGGAAGAATGCCGAGAGTTCGGCAAGAAGATTGCCGAGAGGATAAAATAAATTAATAGGAGGAAAAAGAGAAATGGCAAAATGGAAATGTACCGTATGTGAATATATCTATGATGAGGAAGAGGAGGGGACGAAGTTTGAGGATTTACCCGATGACTGGGTATGCCCAGCTTGTGGTGTAGGAAAAGAGGAATTTATAAAGGAGTAGGAATAAAATGGGTGTCAGAGAACTGAAAACAAATATTTATTCGGTTGGTGCTGTGGATTGGGACAGGAGGTTATTTGACGAACTAATCCCGTTACCAGATGGAACGAGTTATAATTCCTATTTGATAAAAGGAAGCGAAAAAACGGCGTTGATAGATACCGTGAACCCAACTATGATGGATGTGCTGGTAAAAAATGTTGAAGAGCTTGGTACTGAGGATATAGATTATGTCATTGCCAATCACGCCGAGCAGGACCATTCAGGGTCATTACCACGGATACTCGACTTATATCCCAGTGCTAAGGTGGTTTGCACACCGAAATGTAAGGATTTGCTTATGGATTTGCTTTTAATACCTGAGGATAAGTTCATAACAGTGGCTGATGGCAAGACGCTGTCATTGGGCAATAAAACGTTGGAATTCATCCATGCACCGTGGGTGCACTGGCCAGAGACGATGCTGACGTATCTAAGAGAAGACGGCGTGATTTTTACATGCGATTTCCTCGGCTCGCATCTTGCAACCAGCGATTTGTTTGTGACCGATGAGGCAACGGTCTATGAGGCAGCCAAGCGATACTATGCGGAGATTATGATGCCATTCAGGATAACTATCAGGAAAAATCTGCAAAAGATAAAGGAGTTGGCGATAGACACAATCGTACCGAGTCATGGTCCCGCGTATGATAAGCCAGATTTCATTCTCAATGCTTACAAGGATTGGGCTTCTGACGAGGTGAAGAATGAGGTAGTCATACCTTATATCTCAATGCACGGCAGCACGAAGAAGATGGTAGACTACTTCGCAGAGGCGTTGATTGAACGGGGCATAACGGTAAAGCAGTTCAATCTGTCAGAACCAGATATTGGGAAACTGGCGATGGCTTTGGTAGACACAGCCACGGTTGTGATCGGGTCTCCAACAGTACTGGTCGGACCGCACCCGAAAGTCGTTTATGCGGCTTGTCTCGCAAATGCTCTGCGACCAAAACTGAGATTTGTATCTATCATCGGGTCTTACGGTTGGGGCAGCAGGATGGTGGAGCAACTTTCGGGACTGATGCCCAACTTAAAGGTGGAAATACTGGAGCCAGTTGTGATAAAAGGGGTTCCAAAAGAGGAGGATTTCAAAGCGTTGGATATGTTAGCAGATGAAATTAGAGATAAGCATAAGGCGCAGGGTATAATCAGCGAACAGGAAAAATAGCAAATCATAAAAAGACAGGCGATAATAAAAAAGTGTGATTAAAAATGAGTGAAATGCAAGACTTATTGGAAGTGTCGGGATACTCGG
This sequence comes from Candidatus Methanophagales archaeon, assembly GCA_030621535.1. GTDB lineage: Archaea > Halobacteriota > Syntropharchaeia > Alkanophagales > Methanospirareceae > QEXZ01. Next base: position 2,612 of record JAUXHM010000110.1, read on the forward strand.
AGAAAGCCATTGACTATTACCTGAACAAAGTAAACGTAGGAGAGTTGACCGAGCCTGATACTCACGCAATCTATACAGGACCCTGTGGCGATACGATGGAGATTTTCTTAAAGGTAGAAGATGGCGTGATAAAAGAAGCGAAGTTCCAGGCGATAGGCTGTGCCGGTGCTTTTTCGTCTGGCTCTGCACTTACAGAAATGATAATAGGGAAGACATTAGAAGCGGCAGAGAAGATAGATGAAGAAGAAATAATAAATTATCTGGGTGGTATTCCACCGCAGAAAGTTCATTGCACTTGTTTATCTAAAAGGACCTTGCAAAAGGCAATTAAGGACTACAAAAATAAAAGAGGGGGTAATTAGAAATGGAAGAAGAAAAGAAGAAGGACCTGCTGGATAAAGGCGCAATTGTCCAGCGTGATTATGAAACGTATGCCATCGCGCCGCATATACCAGGGGGCATTTGCGAGCCTTCTACGCTTAGAAGAATAGCAGATGTCGCGGAGAAATACAATGCTGCAGCGTTAAAACTGACCTCAGCGCAACGAATAGCCATCGTGGGTGTAGCGGAAAGCGATATAGAAGATGCGTGGCGAGACCTCGATATACCTCCTGGTTATGCCATTGGGTTATGTGTCAGGAGTGTAAAGTTCTGTCCGGGAACAACGTTTTGTAAAAGAGGCAAGCAAGATTCTGTGAAATTGGGTATGGAATTTGACGGGAAGTATCACGGAATGACGCTGCCCTCAAAGTTTAAAATCGGGGTTTCCGGCTGTACGAATAGCTGCGCGGAGTCATGGATAAAGGATTTGGGCTTTATCGGAATGCCAAAAGGCTGGAAAGTGGTTGTTGGCGGTTCTGCGGGTGCATCTCCTGCGATTGCAGAAGTTCTAGCGGCGAATTTGAATGATGGCGAGGCTATGGAACTCGCGGATAAAATTATCAATTACTACAAGAACTGCGATGCCAAAAAGCGATTGGGTAGGTATATTAAAGAAGTCGGGTTTGAGGAATTTAAAAAAGAGGTATTATAATCACAGATATTAGGAGAAGGAAAAACATGAGTGAAGCCATAGCAAAAACAACTGGAATGGTAGAGCCGCTTGCAGAGAGTGAAGAGGAGTGTACATTACCCACAGCCAAGGTAGAAGGCAAGGAAATACCATGGGACCCCGCGCAACTGAGGAGAGTCCAGGAACACCCTTGTTTCAGTAAGAACGCTGCCCATTTATTTGGTAGAATACATCTCGCGGTAGCACCGAAATGTAACATCCAGTGTAATTACTGCCTGCGCAAATATGATTGTGTGAATGAATCTCGACCAGGTGTGACGAGCAAGGTGCTAACACCACAGGAATCATTAGAACGGGTAAAGGAAGTGCTTGAACAGGTGCATTACATCAAAGTTGTTGCCGTTGCGGGGCCCGGCGAGCCGCTGTACAATGAGGAGACTTTCGAGACATTCCGACTGGTGAAGGAGGAGTTCCCACACCTCATAAGGTGCATGAGTACGAACGGATTGCTCCTGCCAGACCGAATTGACGAACTCGAAGAGCTGGGAATCGGCAACGTGACCGTTACGCTGAATGCCATAGACCCAGACATCGGCAAGAACATCTATTCTTTTGTCAATTACCAGGGTAAAAGATACA
>JAUXHM010000101.1 GCA_030621535.1 Candidatus Methanophagales archaeon
TCTCCATCCTGGCTGTGCAGCAGCAGCCAAGGGTAAGACTGTTCGTCTATTAAAGGAGATCATGAGCTGGGTTTAGACCGTCGTGAGACAGGTCGGTTGCTATCTATTGGGGGTGTTGGAGGTCTGAGGGGAAGCTGCTTTTAGTACGAGAGGAACAGGGTAGCGGCGCCTCTGGTGTACCGGTTGTCCGATAGGGCATTGCCGGGCAGCTACGCGCTGTTGGATAAGAGCTGAAAGCATCTAAGCTCGAAGCCATCCCCAAAAAGAGACTTCCTTTAAGGACATCGTTAGAAGAGCGGTTTGATAGGGCTGGGGTGTAAGAATCAAGGCGAAAGCCGAGATTTTCAGCCCGCAGCTACTAACGTCCGCACTGATAAAAAACCTCTTGCCAGGCTCAGATGAAATCGGAGTTGTAAAGTGCTTTTTTAGCCAATAGCCAAGTAGGGACTAGGGATTAGATAGCAAGTACGGCATTGGATACCCCATTCCCCATTTGGCTATTCCCTAATTGTGATTCTTTATGCCAAGGTGGCGGAGCGGCAGACGCGGCTGACTGCAGATCAGCTTTATCCCGGTTCAATTCCGGGCCTTGGCTTCCTTGGCGTCAGCGTTGTTTTTTTAATTGATGTTTATTTCACTTAATTGAGATTGAAATGAAGATGGAAATAAAAGTTTACACGACCAAAATATGCCCGAATTGTAAGAAGGTAAAGGAATTTTTAGCCGCAGAAGGAAGAGAGTACGAGGAGGTGGATATAACCACGGCGGAGGCGCTAACTGAGTTGAGAATGAACGGAGTTTTTACACTGATTACGCCTGTCGTCCAGATGGGTTCGGATTTTCTCACGCACAACGATTTATTCACGGGTGATGACCTGAGGAAAGAAGCAATTAAAGAGATGATAGAAAAAAATGAGGCGGGGAAAGAGCAGGGAATTTAATCCGGGAACGGGTGCAGGTGCGGATATGATACAAACCACACTGGACGGAATGGAACTGAGGTTCCCGAAGGTGCGAACCAGCGATGGGCACATGCTGAAGTGGGATCGAGAAGCAATTGTAAAACAGCTTTTACGTGAGACCAAGTTAAGCGAGGAATTTTATGCGGGCTCATCGGCAATGGATGAAGATACGGCGCGGGAGATAGCACGTGAGGCAGAGAAACGGATAAAAATAATGGGCATCTCGCAGCTTTCGGGTGCTTTAGTGCGTGAAATAGTGAGCCAGATTTTGCTGGAGGAGTATCCTGAGCAAGAGTGGAAGAACATCTGCACGAGGGTTGGGACGCCGGTGTACGATGCGCACCTTATTGATATAGGCGAGGGATTTGAGGCGCAGGAGAATGCGAATCTGCAAGATAATGCAGAAACATCACACAAGAAGAAAGCGGACAAGATTTGCAAGGAACAGTATTTGCTGCTTTTACCGCCAAAACTTGCGGATGCGCATCTCAGCGGCGATTTGCATATACACGACCTCGAATATTTCGGGACTCGGGGGTTTTGCCAGGATTGGGACCTCCGGTACTTCTTTTACTATGGCTTGATGCCCGATGGGTCGGGGACGAAAGCGTCGGTAGCTGGACCTGCAAAGAAGCCCGAAGTTGCCATTCTGCATGCAGTTAAAATTTTGGGCAGTGCACAGACCAACTTCGCAGGGGGTCAGGGCTTCTTTAACTTCCTTACGTTCATCGCACCGTATTTTGAAGGTCTTTCGTATGAGGAGATAGAGCAGCTCATGCAGATGTTCGTGTACGAGATGACGCAGATGCAGGTGGCGAGAGGGGGGCAATTGGTGTTTTCAAGTGTTCAGCTTAACCCGGGCATCCCGAAGATATGGAAAGACAAACCGGTAGTTTATAAAGGTGCGATATGTAATGGGGTGCAAGCACCGCTTAGGACTTATGGTGACTTTGAGCGAGAAGTGCGGTTGGCGTTCAAGGCGTTAATGAACGTAATGCTCAAGGGGGATTACTGGGGTAAGCCATTTAACTTCCCGAAGCCCGAAGTAGCGATAGAGCCGCAGTTCCTCGAGGAGGACGAGGAATTTAATAAGCGCCATCATGATTTGCCTACCTACGGGGAGCTTTACGATTTAGCATTTGAACTAACGGCGAAGTACGGCACGCCTTACTTCGATAATAAGATACCGGAGTATAGAGGGGCAGGGGAAGGGGTTTCGTGCTACCAGTGTTGTGCGTACAGTTTCAAAACTTCGCCCGACGATGAAGATTTCAAGGATAAGATGTATTTCCAGAACGGCAAGCACTTCTCGATGGGTGGCTGGCAGGTAATAACGATAAACTGTCCAAGAGCGGCTTACAGGGCTGGAGGAGACGATGAGAGGCTGTTTGCAGAACTCAGAAGGCTGATGGACCTTGCAGTAGAGATATTAAAGGTGAAGAAGAGATGGATGCATAAGATAGTAGAAAGAGGGCGAATGCCTTTTGCTACACAGAGGCCTAAGGACCCGTACACAGGCGAAAAAGGAGATGTTGCAGTGTATTTAGACGAACTGGTATACATCATTGGTGTGGTAGGGATAAATGAGCTCGTTCAGTATCATTACGGAAAGCAAATGCACGAGGACACGGGTGCGTTGCGGCTTGCAATACGCGTAATGACGGAGATGGAGTTATATGCGAAGGAGTTGTCGGAACGAGAAGGGATGGAGATAAGCTTCGCGAGAACGCCTGCGGAAACCGTTGCACAGCGATTCGCAGTGGCGGACATCCTGAATAAGGAATTTAGAGAGAAGGTGCTGAAAGTAGCGAAAGGAGATGTTGAGAAGGCTCTTTCGCAGATAAACGAGACGAGGGACTTGCCTGTTTATTATACGAATGGAACGCATGTGCCGCCGAATGCGGATATTTCGCTTGCCGAGCGAATAAAAATCGAGCATATCTTCTTTCCAATCGTTGACGGCGGGGACATCATGCATATCTTCCTCGGAGAGGGTTATCCAGACTCGAGGGGGATAAAAAGTCTTGCGATGAAAATAGCGAGAGGCACACAAACAGGCTATTATGCGTTCACCAAGGATATGACGGTGTGCCTGGATTGTTCGCACATGGCGATGGGGTTGAAGGAGGAGTGCGAGAAGTGCCACTGTACAAATCTGGATTATATCTCAAGAATAACGGGATATTTGCAATCGGTGAGTGGCTGGAACGAGGGAAAGAAGCAGGAATTGATGGATAGGATGCGATATGGTGCGAATGAGGTGCGGTGAATGTACGTAATGCGTGATTAAAAATTATTAACCACAGATTACACAGATTTCCACAAGAAAATCAAGAAAAAATAATTTTTGATAATCGGACGCAGATGAACGCAGATAATCAGGATTTTAAATATAATTTTGGCACTAAACCGGAAGTTAAACATAAGGCATTTGATAATTTGCGGAAATAGTTTTCTGCGTAAATCTGCGTAAATCTGCGTCCTAAATAGGTAGGTGGAAGTTATACGTTATATACCACAAGAAAATAATGCCCATCAGCAACAACTTATATTCTTATTTATAAATAAGTACGTGTATAGAAATACCAGTGGTGAGAGAAAATGATGATAAGTGTGAATGAGTATGGATTGGATGTATTTGAGGAGATGATGGACAATTCGGAGGCGTTGCAAGTAGGGATAGAGGAGTTGGATAACGGGACAACGATCGTGGATGCGGGGGTAGGAGAAGAAGGGGGATTTGAAGCGGGATTGTATGTAGCGCGGATTTGCATGGCTGACCTCGCGGATATAAAATTCAGCAGCTTTGACCTCGGGAAAGTGGTGGTGCCAGCGGTGGAACTTACTACCGACCATCCCGTAGTCGCTTGCATGGCATCGCAATATGCAGGCTGGCGAATAAAGGGGAAGGATTTCTTCGGTATGGGGTCAGGACCCGCAAGGGCACTTTCGCTCAACCCACGCGAGTTATATGATAAGATATTGTATGCAGACGAAGCGGATGATGCGGTATTGGTGCTAGAAAGCGACAAGATACCTGACGAGGGGGTAACATCGGAGATAGCGAAGGCGTGCAGAGTGGAACCGGAGGACCTCTATATCGTGGTTGTGCCAACTGCTTCTATTGCGGGCACCGTGCAGATTTCCGCGAGGGTAGTAGAGACGGGCGTTCACAAACTCGATTCTTTGGGGTTTGACATAAACTGCATAGAGCATGCTCATGGCATCATACCCATCTCGCCTGTTGTAGGTAATGACGTGAAATGTATGGGGTCGACCAACGATTGCATCATCTATTGCGGTCGCACATATTACACGGTGGATTACGATAACGTGGAAGAATTGAAAGAATACGTGAAGAAAGTGCCTTCGCTCAACTCAAAGGATTACGGAAAGCCGTTCTATACGACATTCAAGGAAGCGGGCTTCGACTTCTTTAAGGTAGACGCGGGCATGTTCGCACCTGCGGAAATCACGGTAAACGAAGTGAACAGCGGGAAAACGTTCACTAGCGGGAAGATAAATACAGAGGTGCTGCTGGAGTCGTTTGGACTCGAAGCGTTGTAAAAATGTCGCTGGGAAGGTCGTGGGAGAAAACATTTTAAACTATTCTCTTCCACGCCACCTTCCTACCTTCTTCTTCCTTTTTTAGCTTACGGTGAAACACCATATTCTC
>JAUXHM010000126.1 GCA_030621535.1 Candidatus Methanophagales archaeon
AGTAAAGAGGAACGCATTTGGCAGACAAAGAGAATCATTTGAGGTGCCGTTAAAACTGAGCATTTTCGAGGAGCCGTTTCATGCCGTATTCATTAGAGCGCCATTTATAACCCATGCAGCAGATTCGGTAGACGTGTTAGCAACTTTGAATGGGCATATAGTAGCGGCAAAGCAGAGAAACATAATGGCGCTTTCTTTTCATCCCGAACTTACCGAAGACCGAAGAATGTATCATTATTTCCTTGACTTATAGTCATTCCGAAAATTATTAACCACCAGATTACACAGATTTTCACGAGATTATTTATTAATTGCAATTTGTTACTGGAATGACTATATTCTCCCGCTACACAAATACACGGAAACGCTTTACTGGATGTCTACGCCCCTCGAGAGAAGACGTTACCGACTTCAGGTATTTTTCGGCAATTGTTACAGCTCCTTTTATTTCGCTGTTAGTTGGTCTTCTCGAAACATCTCCAACAGGAACGTACCTTATAATCCTGTAGTTCATATTATCATTAATGCGGGATAGAAAATCAGCGATTTTTTCTATCTCTTCTTTATCTATAAGTCCCGGGATAAAGACCGTTATAACTTCAAAATCCAAATTGCTGCTGTTTAATAGCTCTATTGCTTTTAAAACGTTCTTATTCGATTGCCCCGTGTACCACGCATGTAAACTTTGAGAATATGCTTTCAGGTCTATATGGACCTCATCCAGGCAGGATTGCTCCATTTCTCGTATGAATTTGCCATCTATGAGATACCCATTAGTAGATAGAATGATTTTTGTATCGCACGACTTCACAAGGTCAATAATCGCTTTTTTGTATATAGTGGGTTCTCCGCCCGCCAACATAATCTCCTCGACGTCAAATTGTTTTATTTTCGCGGATAGCCACTCAGGCGTTACTTCTGCATATCCTTCATTGTCGGCGAAGCATGCTCGACATCTGAAGTTACAGCCGTAAAATTGAATAGTGCACCTTTTTTCGGAGATAGATAAATAAGAAACTTTCATTTTTAATTTTTAAATAGGATAGCAGACATTAAATCAAGAGAGGAAAGACAAATGGAAAAAGAGGCAAATGCAAAGACGAAGGAAGAAGTATTTGAAGCGATCGAAAAGCAAGATGTGAATTTTATCGGACTCTGGTTCACCGACATCTTGGGAAGATTAAAGAGCGTTACTATTTCAGTTAGCGAATTAGAAACTGCCTTTGACGAGGGCATGGGTTTTGACGGCTCCTCGATAAAGGGATTTGCAAGGATTGACGAAAGCGACATGCTCGCAAAACCTGACCCTGCTACGTTCCGGATTATTCCGTGGCGACCGAAGGAGGATGTGGTTGCGAGGATGTTCTGTGACATTTTGAATCCTGATGGCAGTCATTATGAAGGCGACCCGAGGTATATATTGAAAAGGAACCTGGAGCAGCTGAGAGAAGAATATGACTACACCTTTTATGTCGGTCCCGAACCGGAATACTTTTATTTCAGAGATGATAAAAATCCGGAGGTGCTGGATGAGGGGGGATATTTCGATTTAATGACGCTGGATGCGGGAAGCGACTTACGAAGGGATGCCGTCTTAACGCTGGAGGGAATGGGAATAAAAGTGGAAGCCAGCCACCACGAAGTTGCACCTTCACAGCACGAGATAGACCTTCGTTATAAAGATGCGCTGACGATGGCAGACCAGGTGATGACGTATCGAATCGTGGTGAAGGAGATAGCACAGCAACACGGATGTTATGCCACATTCATGCCAAAACCCATCTTCGGTGTCAATGGCTCAGGAATGCACGTGCATCAATCGTTATTTAAAGGAGATAGGAATACGTTCTTCGACCAGGATGACGAATATCAATTGTCTGAGCTTGCAAAGGGGTACATTGCAGGATTGTTAAGACACGCACCTGAGATAACTTCGGTTACCAATCAGTGGATAAATTCGTATAAGCGGTTGGTTCCGGGATATGAAGCACCTGCGTACATTACATGGGCACGAAGAAACAGGTCTACGCTTGTAAGGGTGCCGATGTATAAGCCAGGTAAAGAGAAAGCGACACGAGTAGAATTCCGCAGCCCGGACCCTGCATGCAATCCTTATTTAGCGTTTTCTGTGATGCTCACTGCGGGATTAGCTGGGATAAAGAACAAGTATGAGTTGCCGCCACCTACGGAAAAGGACGTTTACCTGATGAGTGATGAGGAAAGGGCAAAGGAAAGAATAAAAACGCTGCCCGGGAGTTTGATTGAGGCAATAGCACTGACAAAGCGCAGCGAACTGATGAGAGAAGCCCTTGGCGACCATATTTTCAGGAATTTTATCACTTCAAAGCTTGTGGAGTGGGACCGGTATCGCGTGAACGTAACGGAATGGGAGTTGAAGGAGTACCTATCGGTGCTCTGACACTTTTTCTTTTTTTAGAAAAAAAAGAAAACCTGTGCTAAAAGAAAAACTTCTTTCTTTGGTAAAGCTTTCTTTTCTAAAGAAAGGTTTGTGCTAAAAGAAAAAAATATTTGTTTAGCTTTTTTATTTATGATAACGTGATAGTATAAAATCCAAAATCGGTATTTTTTTGTTATCGAACATCAAAAAGTTTAAATATTGTGACAGTCAAATGTCAATTAGTGACCGAAGATGGAACTGATACAGATAACAGAGCAAAATCCGTGGTGGGAAGACAAAGAGAAAATAAACGAAGACGAAAAGGTAAAGGAAGCCTTATCAAAAACGGCAGAAAATAGAATATCCTTTTAAAAACGAGAATACATTAATCATTGGACCCAGGCAGGTAGGTAAAACGACATTCCTGAAACTTTCCATCAAGGATTTGATTGATAAAGGGGTAGATTCAAAGCGAATTCTCTACTTTTCGTGCGAGACGATAAAAGATTTCAATGAAGTCGTGGAAATTGTCAGGTTCTCTGATTCGTTGATGGAAGGCAAGAAATACCTCTTCTTTGATGAAATAACTTTCGTGAACGAGTGGCAGAGGGCAGTAAAGTTTGTTCTGGATTCGCCCTTAATTAAGGATAAATTCATTTATTTTTTTTTCAGCGAAATCGAGAAACTTTTTCGGCTATACGCTAAGTGTGGCGGCTTTCCAAGAAGCGCCTACGAACTGATAGAAAAAGGGAATATACGGGAAGAGACGCATGAAATATACTGGAAATGGCATATCGGCGATATAGCCAAGATAGAAAGAAGCGAAAGAATAACGTCATCTGTGCTGCTCGGCGTTTTAAAGAATTATGGCACAAGATTTTCTCTCAATTCAATAGCGAAAGAGATGGAAATTGGGACTCATGTAACCATAAGGGGTTATTTGGAAGTACTGGAAAATTTATTTATTCTAAGAAACGTATTTCCGATAGACCTAAAAAAGGGCGTAGAATCTTTTAAAAGAATGAAGAAGGTATATTTCATTGATCCATTTCTTTTTCATAGTTTTAAAATGCAGCTTACAAAAACAGAGATTAAAGAAGAGGAAATGCCTAAGTTAGTCGAAGGGATAGTTGCGGAGCATCTAATAAGGAAATTTGGTAAGATATTTTATTATTATCAAAAGCGAGAGATTGATTTTTATTTGGAAGG
>JAUXHM010000111.1 GCA_030621535.1 Candidatus Methanophagales archaeon
TGTGTCTGCGATAGCACAAGAGAAGCATCTTCAAGATATTGGAGAGATAGGGGGAATCGTAGGGAAAGTGATAGACCTCAGGGTTATTCCTAAAAGTGAAGCAAAGAAGGTTATTAAAATAGATGAAAACAATTTCGGCAGTATATAAAGATCGAGTATTTAAGCCATTGGAAGTGGTAGAGTTAAAAGAAGATACAAAAGTGACGATAAGGGTTGAGAGAGATATAGTAGAGGAGATGACAGGCATTGTAAAGGCTAAAAAAGACATTGTTGACGATGTGGTGGAAAACGAGGAATATTATGAACCTTGAAATGGCGAATATCCCTAATAACACGCTCGTTTATGTTGACGCAAATATATTCATATATGATGCCACAGGACATTCAAAATATGGACAAACCTGCAAGGTGTTTCTTCGCTGCGTAGAAAGAAACGAATTAAAAGGAGTAACCTCAGCTCTAACGATAAATGAAGTCTTGCATAGGCTTACAATAATAGAAATAGCACAAAAAGAGGACGTAGGACCCCGGGAGGTCATAGGATTGATAAAAGAGCATCCTTCGGTGTTAGCAAAGGCATCAAATTCTTTTACGTTCATTGAAAAGATGAGAGACCTCCCCAATCTGGATATCGTTGCCTATTCCAGAGAGATAGCTTTTTGGGGGGAAACACTTGCTAAAACGTATTTTTTGTTGTCCAACGATGCCACGCACGTAGCGACAATGAAAACGCATGGAATTAGCGATATAGCAACGAACGACCCTGATTTTGAGCGAGTGGCAGGAATTAAGGTTTGGAAACCGTGATTCATTCTGGGAGGGTAAAATTGTATTGCCCAAAATGTGAGAGGAAGTGCAAGAAATATAAAACTCACTGATAAAAAATAAGGAAAGCGATGTACAAATTAATAGGCACCATTTCCGGTGACGTTGAACTGCATGAATTTGATTTCACCGTTACCGACGCGGTAAGAAGGAATGAGTATCTAAAAGTATGGAACGACGAATTAGAAGGATGGGTGCTGGGCAGAGTAGTAACAATAGTAGATGCGGCGAAAAAGATCGCTACTGCGGAGATTATCGGCTATAAAGACGAAAGAGGGTTTTTAATGCAGCCGAAGAGCACGCTATCACGTGATGGGAAGGTGTTCAAGGCGGACCAGGCATTCATCACCGACATCCTGGGACTCAAATCAGGCGGTATCTATTTAGGTATGCTTGACGGGCGCAATATACCGGTGTACCTGAAGAAGGAAGAACTTATCCAGAAACATTGCAGCATATTAGCGAAAACGGGCAGCGGGAAATCGTACACTGCTGGCGTGCTAATCGAGGAATTGCTCGATAAGAATGTCCCGTTGCTCATAATTGACCCTCATGGTGAATACCTCTCACTGAAATACGAAAACAAGAATAAAGAAGAGCGGAAACAAATGGATAAATTTGGCATCGCGCCAAAAGGGTATGCATCTAAAGTTGTCGTCTACACGCCCTCGAATTTCTCTATAAATCCCGCTGCTGATAAATTGTTCCGGATAGATGGGATAAACCTGAGTGTGAACGAATTATATGACCTGTTTCCACTGTCTGATGCGCAATTAGGCGTTTTATACCAGTGTATAAACGGAATAAAGGCGAAGAAAGAGTTTTACACGATTGAGGACATCATCAAAGGTGTATCCGCGAGCAAAAGCAGCGCAAAGTGGAGAATTGTTCACTACTTAGAGAGAATTCGCGAGACAGGTATATTATCCGACAGCCCAACACGCATAGAAGACCTCGTAAAGGCAGGAAAGACAGCAATAATAGATATGAAAGGCGCGGAACCACAATTACAGCAGATGATTGTTTATCGAGTATGCAAAGAAGTTTTTGAAGGCAGGAAGATGGGGAAGATTCCTCCTTTTATGCTCGTTATCGAAGAGGCGCACAACTTCTGCCCTGAGCGGGGGTTTGGAAAAGCGATCAGCTCCAATATTTTGCGAACCATCGCTTCAGAAGGCAGGAAATTCGGGCTCGGTCTGCTGGTCATCTCGCAACGTCCTGCTCGTGTGGATAAAAACGTTATTTCGCAGTGTAATACACAAATAATCCTGCGTGTAACAAATCCAAACGACATCAAGGCGTTGAGCCGCGGTCTGGAGTTCATGAGTGCGGAGATGGAAGAGGAAATCAAAAGAATACCGCAGGGTGTTGCTCTTCTTTCGAGCACGAGCATAGAAATGCCCGTATTGGTTGATATACGTGTGAGGCAGAGTGAACATGGTGGTAGAGCAGTGGAAATGGGGGGAACAGCGAAAAACGAATCGAAGAGAGGGGCAGGAGAAGGAGCGGGAAATGGAAGGAGAAAAGAGGGAAGGAAAAGCAGGATTGTGAGGTTGCTGGGGGAATAAAAAATAGAGAGGATAGAGCAAAAGAAGTAAATTATAGACACAGATTAACACAACACTTTTTCTTTTTTACAAAAAGAAAACCTGTGCTAAAAGAAAAACGTCAGGAGTGTTTTAGTCAAAGTTTTTACCGAAGGTAAAAAAGTTGTGTGTAAATCCGTGTCTCAAATAGAAGGAAGTTATACTTTATTATACAAGAACAAAGGGTATAGGATTTTTCTCTTTGCCCACCGAAAAGGTATTTAGAGAATGCTTTTATTTGTTGATAAGTTAAGTAATGTAGTACGCAAGAGAGAAGAGAAGTAATGAACATGCGGTTAGCGATACAGAACAGGAAATACGCAACTGAGATAAGTTCGGATAATGACGGCGAAACCGTGTGCATAGCGGGCTGGGTGCACGAGAAGCGAGACTTAGGCGGCGTCTTTTTCCTTATCGTGCGAGACCTCGGCGGTTTTGCTCAGGTTACATTGAACCGTAAAAAGACAGAAAAGGAACTGTTTGCACGCGTGAAAAAAGTGCCTCGCGAATCGGTAGTAGCGATAGAAGGCAAAGTAAAAAGCGAGTCCAAGGCGCCGAATGGATATGAGATAATACCCGACCAAATGGAAGTGCTGAGCGAGGCGTCGCTGGTTTTACCGCTGGACACCACTGAAAAGGTTGGTGCGGAACTGGGTACGAGGTTGGATGCCCGATTCATGGACTTGAGAATCGAGAGAACAAAGCAGATATTTATCATTCGCAGCCGTGTTCTCAAAGCGATACGGGAGTTCCTCGATGAACGCGGATTTATAGAAATAAACACGCCAAAGATAGTGAGTGCAGCGACAGAAGGCGGCACGGCATTATTCCCTATTTCTTATTTCGAGCGAGAAGCGTTCTTAAATCAGAGCCCACAGCTTTATAAACAAATGCTCATGGCTTCTGGCTTTGACCGCGTGTACGAAATAGCGCCGATATTCCGCGCGGAGGAGCACGACACCACGAAACATCTTAACGAAGCTACTTCAATGGATATAGAAGTCGCATTTGTATCGGATATGGAGGTAATGAGAATATTAGAGGAGCTTATTGCGTTTGTGTATTCAAAGATTGTGGATTATCCTGGCTTAGCGAAGTTGAATTTGCAGTTGCCATTGGAAGTCCCGAAAACACCGTTCAGGCGTATAACGTATGAAGAAGCGATAGAATCACTTTCTGAAGCGGGTGAGGAGATAGAATGGGGTGAAGACCTCGGCACTTCTGCTGAACATACCCTGGGTGCGATGATAGGCGAGCTTTATTTCATCACGGACTGGCCCTGTGCGATAAAACCGTTTTATGCGCAGCCTGCTGATGCGGAAGCGAAAAGTAAAGACACTTGCAATGCGTTTGACCTGATGCATCCACGAGTAGAACTCGCTTCGGGTTCGCAGCGTGTTCATTCTTACGAGCTGCTGAAGCAGAAGATCGAATCAAAAGGACTGAGTGCAGATAGTTTTGAGTTTTATCTCGACACCTTTCGGTTTGGTATGCCGCCGCATGCGGGCTGGGGACTGGGCATAGATAGGTTGCTGATGTGCATGCTGGAGATAGAAAACATAAGAGAAGTGGTGCTTTTCCCGCGTGATAGGCGACGGTTAGCACCGT
>JAUXHM010000123.1 GCA_030621535.1 Candidatus Methanophagales archaeon
ATTAACGAGATAGAGGATTTTGATGGTGAGCTAACCGAGCAGGGAATAAATCCGGGGTCTGCTGCGGACATAATAGCCGCGGCGTTGTTTATTGCTATTCTTGACGGTTTGCGGGTTTAGCTAACCACAAGATTACACAGATTTTCACAAGAAAACAGAAAGTAAATTATAGACGCAGATTAACGCAGATAAATGATAAAAACCAACAATGCTAAACTTAACAAATCCGTGTCTTAAATAGAGGGAAGTTATACTTTGTACACAACGAGAAAATATGAAGATGTAAGGTATAAAATGCAAATCTAACCAATATCGCGTGTCCTACAGCCTTTTCTTGTGTTAATCTCGTGGTTTTTTTCGCCTCAGCTAAACACAGACTAAATATTGTTTATCAAATCCACGATTTCGGGAGCTGTGCAAACATCCACAGGTTTGTTGTCGGTTAAGTCACAAATTAGTGCGGTTAATACCTTCGTTTCCTGCTCTTCGCCCATATTTGCATCGGCGCCAACTCTATAATACTTGCAGCCCAATACTAACATCGGCACGCTGCCGCGAGGATTGTATTTACCGAATATTTCCTGGTCTGCGGTAAAATTGTTCATATTGTCATGGAGTGAAATATAGTCTTCAAACTGTGATGTCACATTCGCTATTACAGGATGTTCCCATTTGCAAGCCCCACACCCATCCGAACCAAAGAAATAAAGGATTGGTTTTTCATCTTCCACGCATATTTCGTCACCGCTTACGATGAAATTGCCTATTGTTGTTTTCTGTTCTTGCTACTCCCGTGTACGATTTTCTCCTTCCCTCTTCTGCTGCTCGATTGTCTCTTCAAATTCATCTATGTCAATTCCACTGGGGAATAACAATTTCCCGTCTTTTGTCATATACGATTCCGCTGTTTGGGTTCCTCTCAATGAGGATATATTAACCGCCATTTTGTACATGTTTGCGCCTTCTACCGCTGTTACGTTTATTAACTCAACATCAACACCGGGAGCAACGGCATAATTTGTAATGAAGTCAATTGCTCTCACCCCCGCTTTTTCCGGTGTTAATGCGCTTCCAGCACTAAAACCCGGACTTTGAGCTTGAGGGAAACAAAAAGCCCCGACTGCAACTCCTATTATTATGCCTATCATCAATCCAACGGATAAAATACCAATAAACCCTGTCTTCATTCCCGCTTCCCCGGGTTTCCCCACACCCTCGCTTTTATCTTCACCTGACATTTGACAACTGTTAACAGTTCAAATTTCAAGAGTATAAAAAGGCAGCGTAATTTTTACCTCAAGACTCTGACTCTTATATCAAGAAAGAATAAATTTTGATAATCGGACGCAGATGAACGCAGATAATCGGGATTTTAAATATAAGGTTTAATAGACAGAGGAGATTATTAGAGGTTGAGTTTATAATAAGGCATTTGATAATTTGAGGAAATAGTTTTCTGCGTAAATCTGCGTAAATCTGCGTCCTAAATAGGTAAATGTTATACTTTATATACAATGGAGAAAAATTCATACGACTTTGAATTGGGGAAGATAAAAGAGTTAATAAAAGAAAGAGGAGCGAAAAGGGTTGGACTGCAGCTTCCGGAAGGTATCAAAACAGTAGCGACGGATATTGCCGCTGAGATTTCAAAAGAGACGGGAGCGGAAGTGATAATATCCGGGAACTCGTGCTATGGTGCATGTGACATAGATGAGAAACTGATGAGAAACGTGGATATGCTTTTCCATTTCGGGCATACCGACACTTTTTCTTTTTACAAAAGAAAACCTGTGCTAAAAGAAAACTATCAAAAAAAAGTTGTTTTTGTAGAACTCCGAAGCGGGGTTGATGTAAAGCCGGTGGTGGAGAAAGCCGTAGCAGAAATAAAAGGGGACACGGTAGGGTTAGTAGCGACGGTACAGCATGTTCACGCATTGAAAGAAGCTAAAATATTACTTGCTCGTTTTGGAAAGAAAGCGATAATAGGTAAATCTCGCTTGAAGTATGATGGGCAGGTATTGGGCTGCGAGTTCTCTTCTGCGATGGGCACCTGTGAAGAGATTCTGTTCGTAAGCAGCGGAGGGTTTCACCCTGCAGGAATCGCATTATACGTGGGTAAACGAGTAATTGCTGCTGACCCGTTTACGATGCAAATAGGTGTTTACGAAGCTGATGAATTGAGGAAAAAGAGGTATCTCGTGATAGCACGCGCATTGGATGCTAAATCAGTGGCGATAATCGTGGGTATGAAAACCGGGCAGTTTGAACTCAGCAAAGCAATTGCGTTGAAGAGGAAGACGGTAGAAAAAGGGTTAAAGGCATATTTGATTACGATGAATGAGATAACTGAGGATAATTTACTCGCATTCAATGTGGATGCTTTTGTGAATACCGCATGTCCAAGGTTGGTAGAGGATTTTACACATTTCAAGAAGCCTGTTCTTTCTATAAAGGAGTTTGAAGTGGTTCTCGGAGAAGTGAGGTGGGAGGATTGTTTTGTGTTGCCGTAGAGTTATTATAAAAATTTTATGAGTTTACGTATCTATAATTCCAATATAAAAACATAAAATGAGACTCGGCATCATCGGAGGGACAAGCCTGTTTGGCACGAAGACGGAGTTTCTTGAAGCGGCGGATGAACGAGAAGTGGATACAAAGTATGGTACGGTTTACCTTATCTCTGCTGCTGATGTTGCATTCATCCCGAGACATGGAAAAGAGAGAAACATTCCACCACACAGGATGAATTACAAAGCTTATCTGGCAGCGTTTAAGGATTTAGGCGTAGAGAACATCATAGGGGTTACTTCTGTCGGCAGTTTAAAGCGGGACATAAAGCCACGGTCCTTAGTCGTCCCTCACGATTATATTGGTCTGTTTAATATCCTCACTTATTATGACAACGAAATCGTGCATGTTACACCTGGACTGGATGAATCGCTAAGAGAACGAATAATAGAATCAGCACAGGATTTAGGCATCAAGATCGTGGATCGAGGCGTGTATTTCCAGACCTTGAGTCCAAGGCTCGAAACGAAAGCGGAGATTAACTTGATTAAAGACTACGCGGACGTGGTTGGAATGAACATGGCTTCGGAAGCGACGCTTGCGAAGGAGTTAGGGCTTCGATACGCAAATATAAGCACGGTGGATAATTATGCGCATGGTATAATCGCCGAGGAAGAGTTGGACTATAAAAAAATCGTTGATGCGGCTTCTAAAAGCAGGAAGGATTTGGAAAAGGTGCTTATGAAGTTGATAGATGCTTTACAAGGCACAATCTAAAAATCCAGTGATTTGTCACCGCGGAGAGCGCAGAGCACGCAGAGTTTTAAGACTGTTTCAATCATTGCTTAGTTTTTCTGGTGCCTTTGCGTTCTCCGTGTGCTCTGCGGTGAATTTGAGGATATAGCAATTTCACTATAAAATTCGGCAGGGCCCTTGTGGTTAATAAAAGGAGCTAAACCAATACCTTTTTAAGCACCAACGAAATATATATTAGTATGGAAAAGAATGAAATAACAGGAGAAATAAAAGATATACACACACGGATAGCTGCTCAATCAAGTCCGCTTAGAGCAAATCTTCAATTCGTCAATAGATATTTATATGATTCGCATCAATTATTACAGGGTGATAGTTAATGGCTCTTGCAGAAATAGACATAGGCATAGAAGATAAGTTGTTGGAATTGGTAGAAAGAATAGCAAAA
>JAUXHM010000141.1 GCA_030621535.1 Candidatus Methanophagales archaeon
GATGGGCTATGTTCGGATAACACCTTTGGAATAAAAAGATGTTAAAAATAAAGTGATTTGTAGAGAACGGTGAGAAAATGGAGACCATATATTTGGCTAAGTGGGAAAGTATATTTTGGGCCTAGCTTATTGATATCTTGTTGGTAAGCGTTTTGTCGGATCTTATTGAAGAGTCTTCAGGATTTTTTGGGATTTTGGCTTCACCAGCATGGAAGGTTTTGGAGTTAGCGGATTATTAATATTTACTTATTGGACATTATTTGAAGGATACAATGGTCAATCTGTTGGGAAAATGGCATTGAGTGTAAAAGTTACAGATCGGAAGGGAGGAAAAATAGGTTTCGGAGTTGCGGCATTAGAAAGTTTTGGCAAAGCATTTCTTCTGCCATTGGATTGTCTTATTGGCTGGTTGGCTATGCCAAATAGTAAGTTGCGTCTCTTTAACCGGATTTCCAATACTATTGTTATAAAAACAAAGTATGAAGACCCCGAGGGGGTAAGATATGTCAAAGAAAAGGAATAGTTTTGTAACATTCAAGCATTCAGAATTGCAAAGGCATATTTTGACGTTTGCGGAGTGGTTTTAAGATGTCGAAACACGCTAAATCGGAATTACAGGAGTTGCAACAAATACCGGGAGTTGGCAAGAGAATAGCGGTGGTTTTATGTGACTTAGGCTTCCGAACGGTTCGGGATCTGCGGAATCATGATCCGGAAGAGCTTTACTTTCGACTTTGTGTTCAGAAGGGCATGAATGTTGACCGATGTATGCTTTATGTGTTTCGTTGCGCGGTATATTATGCCACCAACAAGAAACACGATCCGGAACTGCTGAAATGGTGGAACTGGAAGGACGATAACACAGCAAAACGTTAGGCGGAACACCGCAACCAAGGACACTAAAAATGAAGTTGAGACTGTATGGTAAAGAACCGTTTATTATAGCTGTTGTTCACGGTGGGCCGGGGGCACGGGGTAGTGTAGCGCCCGTTGCAAAAGAAATGTCGAAATATTTTGGTGTACTGGAACCTTTACAAACGAAAACAACAGTTAACGGTCAAATGGATGAATTGTTTAACGAGTTATCAGTTTATGCAAGATTTCCAATTACATTAATCGGGCATTCCTGGGGCGCCTGGCTCTCAATTATTTTCACAACTAAATATCCGGATTATGTAAACAAGCTCATTCTTGTTGGGGCTGGTCCATTCGAGGAAAAGTATGTTGATGATTTGGACAACACAAGAAAAAAACGTTTGACGAAAAAAGAAAGTGAAGAATATTCAAGTGTATTAAAAAGATTAAATGACCCGAATATTGCAGTTAAAGATAGACTGATAGCACGTCTAGGTCAATTAGTTGCTAAAACAGATAATTATTGTTTAGTTGAATCTGCTATTGAATTTATGGACGAGAATTCTGCTGATGTCAGTACATATCAATCGGTATGGGCTGAGGCCGCTGCAATGAGAAAGAGTGGCAAATTGTTGGCTATAGCTAGCAAAATAAAATGTCCGGTAGTAGCGATTCATGGCGATTACGATCCGCACCCCTCGGAAGGTGTTAAGATTCCTTTGGCGGAAAATCTAAAAGATTTTAGAATTGTTCTGTTAAACAATTGTGGTCATTCACCCTGGAAAGAGATTTATGCAAAAGCTGAGTTTTTTTAAATATTGAAGAATGAACTTTAGAGGCGCTATATCTAACAACGGATAAAAGTTTGAAAGCGGTTTCCAGTCGTGTGCTTTTGAAAAAGATGGATGAACTAAAGTATGAACAGAAGATTACCCCATTGATGATACTTGCAGAGAAGTCAGTATCACGATTTTTTTTTAGGGAGCCTGATATATAACGTTTAGATGATTATTCAGTTAATTATTTCTTTTACTCTACCGATTTCACCGCTTTCAAGACGCACTTTTATTCCATGTGGATGTGTCCGCGAATTCGTTAGTATGCGTTGAACAACTCCTGTTGTAAGTTTACCGGTTCTTTGGTCCTTTTTCAATACGATTGCAACATGTAATCCCAAACTAATATTAGCCCGAATAGTTCCATCCATATACATTTATACTATTATTCGTATATTAGCTCTCCTTTTATTACTGTTACTGCATGGCCACTCAAAATCACTCGATTCGATTTTACTTTGACTTTTATAACGCCACCTCGTTCTGACAACTGAAAAGCTACAAAATCGGATTTCTTTAGTCGTGACTCCCAATAAGGACCCAAACAGCAGTGTGCTGAACCGGTTACCGGGTCTTCATCAATACCTATCGCAGGCGCAAAGAATCGTGATACAAAATCATAAACCTCGGTATCTGCCTTACTTGTCACAATAACGCCACGACAGGGCACATTCTTCAACAGATAAAAATCTGGCTTCAAATTACGCACTTCCGCTTCTGATTCGAGTTCTACAAGATAGTCAAACCGATTTTTACCAACGTATTTCGGGGCTACGCCTAAAGCTTCGGTAAGTTCAACAGGAGCCGCTACGTTTTTTGCGTATTCCGCAGGGAAGTTTAGGTCTATCCAGGTACCGTTCTTATTCGCGGTTAACCGACCGCTTAAAGTATCAAAACTTGCGTGTTCATCTTGAGCCAGGTATCCGGTTTCCCATAGTATATGGGCTGCTGCCAGCGTTGCGTGACCACAAAGTTCTATTTCTGTTTTGTTACTTGCATATGTCATCTCCGTTTATTTTGCTTAACGTCCGCAGATATGAGAAATTGCTCGACTAATGAGAGAGTGATTTTGTGGATTGCACTTGTAAACGTAACCTCCTATCTGCTGTTGTGTAATCGTGTCGAGGTGATTTCATACTAATGATTATTTCTTTATAGCCTTACCTTTAAAAAAAGTATAACAAAACACTCCATCTTTTTCTGCTGTCCGATGGAGGTCTTTTATTCCTTTATCCCATTCGTATTTATCTATTAATGAGTTATTTAATGCATCCTTTTCAACTCCCTTAATCATTGCAGTAAACGTATTTTTTATAAACCCTTCAACTAAAAAGGGTTTACTTGAATCAACATAAACCATTCGAGGAGATACTAAACAATCGGAAAAACCAGCTTTATATAATAAAGGATAAATTTCTCTACCAATAAGGGCATTTCCGCCATGCAATGCTTGTAATTGCACTTGGCAATTAATAGCTTTTTGCGCCGCATCACTACGTGGATAAAAATACGCTGAACCATGATCCCCTTCAATCACTGTTAT
>JAUXHM010000125.1 GCA_030621535.1 Candidatus Methanophagales archaeon
TTTATGATTACTGCAGAAGCGCCCAGTTCGTGTATCTTTACGGCTGCATCTTTCGCATCTCCCTTATTCCTTATCTCCAACCCGGAAATACAGCTGGCTTCGGGAATATTCGGCGTTACAACCTCGCAAATAGGCAGAAGAAGTTCAATAACCGTGTTTAACGCATTATCAGCCAGCAAAATACCGCCGGAACCTGCTTTCATCACGGGGTCCACGACAAAAGGGATTTTATGTCTCTTGAGGTGTTTCGCAACCGTTTCTATCATTGCGCTGGAATACAGCATACCGGTTTTCGCATAATCCACGGTAATGCCTTTGTCGCTCGCTTCGCTCATAATGGATTGTATTTGCGATTTCACGAGTTCAACGGGCACTTCGTGTTTCGCCTGCACGCCGGATGAGTTTTGAGCGGTAACGGCAGTGATTACGGAAGTGCCATAGACACCCAGAGTGGAAAACGTTTTTATGTCTGCCTGTATTCCCGCACCGCCACTGCAATCGGAACCCCCAATGGTCATTACTCTTTTCATTCTATATCTATATATAACGGGGATAGTCTAAAAATATAGTGATTTTAGCAGCTGCAAGGGGAAAATAAATTATTGACACAGATTAACGCAGATTGACACAGATGATAAAAATTGACATTTATGTCAAACTTAAATAAATCCGCGTAAATCCGTGCCTTAGATAGAATGGGGTTATACATTATATACAAGGGGAAATATCAAAGTATAAAAAGATGGAAATAAATTAATGGAGTGAGAAAAATGGAAAAGGAAATTGAAAAAAGATTTGAATATGTGATAAAGGTGAATGGAAAGGAGGTATGGCATGGACTGAATCCTGAAAAACAGTTTGACGAAATAACGGCAAAGAACCCCGGGAAAAAAATTTCCGTGGCATGGCGGACGCATGAAAAGGTTTTAATATGTTAGTTAAACGGAACATGAAAAAAGAGGAAGAATTTGAGTATAAACAGGAAGAAAGTGATGTATTTGATAGTGTCAAGAGACCAAGAATAGAGATACATATCTTTTCAAAAAAGAAGAACAGATGGATTTGGGTAGATGAGGTATTGGCAGATACGGGTGCAGACTTCTGCATGTTGCCAAGATATTTGGGGACTTTCTTTGTTAAAGATATAACAACTGGTAAATACGTTGAAATAAAAGGTGTAGTCCCCGGTGCCAGATTGATAGCATACATTCACGAATTGAAAATCAAACTTGGAGACCATGAATTTGAAGCACCTGTTGCCATAGCGGATTCGGATGATGTTCCATCCATATTTGGTAGAGTCAATGGTTTAGACTTATTTGATGCTAACTTTTTGAAAGGTAAAAAAGTCAAACTCGCATGGGAATAGAAATAAATCGTTGACACAGAAGACGGAACGGAAGGAACTTGGTTATTGATTTCGGTGGAGCATACGGTTTATGGTGTGGTTTCCGGATATAATCAACCAAATAAAAATAATTCTTTTAACTCATGTGTTGAAAATACTTTGACTTTAGACTGTTTCTTAAATCTCTTTTCGTTAGACCAGATAGGAATGGCAAGTTTGAGAGCTAGCGCAAAATATGGAGCATCTTTCGAATGCTCTGGTAATAGATTTTTTGCTTCTATAACAACTTAACAAAATCCCTTGTAAAAGATTCGGGTTTAAAGAAGGAGAACAAAATAGCGGCGTCAATAACAAGTTCCATTCTTAACCCTCATCAGATAAGTCCATGCCTTTTAGCAACTCTCTCTTCTAGTTCTTTTGCCAATTCTTTAGCTTGTTCATCTGTAAGTTTACTCTTCTTTAATATATTGTCAACCACCTTGAATAATAACAATACTCTTAGCTTTTCCTCCACCGCTTCCCTGAGTAACACCTTCGTTTCGGATTTTTTAAGTTCTTCCGCAGCCATTTTAAATAAGCCCTCGGGAATCTCAAATTTCACTTCTCCCATTTCTTCCACCACCTCTAATAATATTTCTATTGACTCGCCCTATATAAATATAAACAACTCCTCCCCTCCCTGTTGCGAATCGAATAAAAATATTTTATTTATGGTTATTTTTATAGCTCTGGCAACTCACCAACATTAGCCAACCATAATTTTTAAAGTACGAGATAAGATATTTTTTTTTAGAGGAAGTACGAATGTGGAAATTGACATGAACAACAAATCAGATAGAACAATACGAAGGGATGATCACGAAACGTACACGGAACTGGCGAGCGTGGTTCAAGAGATGGACGATTCGGTAGATGCCGTTGTGGTTGAAGGTATGCATGATAAAGAAGCGTTGAAAGAGATAGGCATTACAAAGGAAATAGCAATGTATTCGTGCTCCGGGTTTTCACATGTTGAGTTCGTTGATTGTCTGAGGCGCAGACACACCTGCGTGGCAATACTAACCGACTACGACCGAGCGGGAAAGAGATACAACAAAAAATTGGTTGCACTGCTTGAGCGTGAAGGTGTGAAGGTGGAGAAGAGATATAGAGAAGAAATAGGGAAGATATTAGGACTCAGGGGAATGAAAAGCATAGAATCAATAAATTCACTTAGAAATAGGGTTTTTCGTTGGATATAAAGTATAGAGGATTTTGATTTACTTCTATTTATGCACCCTCCCGTAACCTTCAACCCATTTTTTCAGTTTTAGCACGTATTTTTCGGCTTTTTCACCGTCTAACAGGCGAAATTCCCTCCTTTTCTTGGTTTTTGTCGATAGCTCACGCTATGCTATACGACTCCCTGCTTCCTGAGCGTGAAGAGCTGATAGAGGTCAAATCCAAAAGCGGTAAAGATCATCTTTACGTTCACCCTCGGCACCGTGGTAACCAGTACGTGTCCGGCGTTGAATACCCGTTTAATTACTGCATAGTGCCGTTCAACGGGTGCTCGCTTCTTGCTGATTCTGAGATTCCGCAACTTATCCATGATGCCGAGCGGATGATCTCGAGCACCCCGTTTCATCGTTGCGGAATAGCCCCTGGCTACTGCGCCGTGATAACCTCGATCTCGGTATGCGACTTCTCCCTTTTTGGAGAGGTCCACCTGGCTGTCATGAGTTGATGCAGTGGTCGTTTCGAGCTCGCGAATGAGGCCGTGCTCCATGTCCAGCTTAGTGTGGAGCTTGTAGCCAAAATAGGATTTGCTGCCCTTCTTTACCCATGTGCCATCCTTGCTTCGACGCGTCTCCGCTTCCTCACCACGAGGCTTATCTGCCTTCGCATGCCCGGGATCCGCGGTGATAAAAGTCGCATCCTGAGCAACTCCTTGTTTTACCTTCAGGCCAAAAGCATTGAGTTGTCGCTGGAGTTCTGTCCAGATCGCTCGATCCTTACCGGTCTTCGCCAACCGCTCTCTGAAATACCATACGGTCGTAAAATCCGGAATGTCCTCTGGGAATCCGAGAAAGTTCATGAACGAGAGCCTATCCACCGCCTGCCTCTCGAGTTCTGGATCGGAGAGCCCGTACCAGTGCTGAAGCACGAGCAGCTTGACCATTACCACCTCATCGATGTTTGGTCTTCCGCCTCGTTCGCTCCTGTTATCGTACATATCACCCACGATCGGGCGAAACGCTCCCCAATCTATCTGCGATTTAATCTCCGCCAGCCGATCGCCAAGCTGTTCCACTCGCTTGTACGCCTCCTTCTGCCCGAAGCCTATTAAAGTTTTCATAA
>JAUXHM010000117.1 GCA_030621535.1 Candidatus Methanophagales archaeon
GTCTGCTTTAGCAGGAATCATGCCCACCTTGCGAGGTGCCATCCTGATAGACTTGAGGAACTCCCTCACCCGATTTTCGCTGCGTTTAATCCCTGTCAGTTCTTCGATCTTAGCCATTGCTTCTTTAACGCTGGCAGGAGGGTGCTCGCGGAAGTATTCCTCAATAGTCGTTCTATGCTGGCTCATTTCACTTGAGGGTTGGTAAAACTTTAATCGTTTCAACGCCTCAATTCCCCCTTGTTGATACGCCCGCAGGTAACTGCGCAATGTATTGGGCGAGATTCCTGTAACTCGGCATATCTCTTCGTGACTCAGCCCCAGGCTCTTCAACCAAAGAGCGCCCATTTTACGCTGCACTCGCGGATCTGGATAGTTATAACGCCCGTAATCCAATGCCTGCTTCTCTTCCTCGGTAAAATTTATCTTAATCATCTGTACCACCTTTTTAACTTCATATCTCAAACTAAAAGGTGGCTGACTCTATATAAATCTGTTTAAATCTGTTCTATGACCTTACCGATAAAAAAGCGCAATTTATGCCGGTGCTGAGTGTATGTCTTTTTCTTTTGATTAGGCACTATTTCGGCTAACTTCGGTATATCCGACATCAATGTCGCATTTCCATCCAATTTGGAATGATATCCGAAACTTACTTCGTATATACCTCCTTTTAGCCGACTGCTAATCTTCATTTCTTTCAACCTCATTTTCAATAAGCGAATTCTCTATTATTAAATCCATTGGTCTTTTCATCTTATCTGTGTTAATCTGCGTTAATCTGTGTCAATAATTTATTTCCTATTTTCTTGTTACCTCTTCTGCGCATTCAAAACCAGCTCGGATTGCACCATTCATACTTCGCTCGGGATAGTTAGGTAAAGAAAACATCCCTGCAAGGTATAGTCCCTCAATATGCGAAGAATAGGGAAGGATCTTGTTTTTATAGCCAAGCTCATATATCGGTGCAGTGTACTTTTTCTTTGTTAATCCACACCACTTCACGTCCTCCCGGTGGAACTCAGGAAACATCTTCGCTATCCCATCGAGATACAAATCAATGACCTCTTCGTCGCTACTTTTCCATATCTGGTTTTTTTCATGCACATAAGACACCACGTAAAATAAATTCTCGCCGTAGTCAGCACGAGGAACAAAGTTTGTATGTTCAATAATGGCGCCAAAGGGCACATCTGCCTTTATATTCAGCCAGTAAATGCCATCCATCAAACTTCTTTCCGTTCCAAAGAGAGCACAAATAGTGTTTTGGTACTTTATGTTATTGATTGAAAGTGTCTTAGTCAACGACGGCGTGGTTACTATAACGCTATCAGAAGCGAGAAAACCTTTGGATGTGTCCACACCGACGACTTTGTTATTTTCTATCGCGAGTTCCTTGACCTTACAACCTGTCCTCAATTCGCATCCTTGCGATTCAACTTTTTCCGCCATTTTGTCCACGAGCTGCTGAAATCCTCCTCGCAGATACCCCAGTCGCTCTCCTTTAAATGTCCTGTTTGACCTCAATTTTATCCTGCTCAGGAGCCAAGCAGCCGAAATGGCGTTGTACGAGCCAAATTTGCTCTTGAATAGCGGTTCAAAGAAATTTTCATACACAGACCGATTTGTTTTTTCAATCACCCATTTCGTTGCCGGGAACTCATCAAATACCAGAGGGTCTTTTAGCCGGCGTGCACTGAGAACCGCCTTTGCCAAAAGCACCTTATCGAAAAAGGAGAGATAATCGAACTTCAATATTTCGAGCGGCGTGTTCAGGCGATGGATTTTACCGTTTATGTAGTAACCTGTGGTTCCTATGCGCCATTCGAGCTTTTCGAGCAAACCGAGTTCTTTGATTAGTTGTTGAATACGAACATCGTCACTGAAAATATGATGATAGAATTTCTCGATGGAGTATCCTCCCCGGGCATAACTGTTTGCTAAGCCACCCAGATTCTCTTCCTCTTCCACGAGGATGACTGCCTCACTGTCATTGTCACGGTGCGTGCACAAAAAATAAGCGGCAGATATGCCTGTAAGCCCGCCCCCTATCACTATTGTTCTCATCACACTTTTTCTTTTTTTACAAAAAAAAGAAAACCTGTGCTAAAAGAAAAAACTTATTTATTGTTCGGATTTATAAAACAACACAACTCCGGTTTTAGTCGGTTCTTTGTCGATTTGCCGGAAAAACAAATAATCCGGCGATGTGAACGATAGACAATCTGATGCTGTTAATGGATAATTATACCACTGCATGATAGAACTGTTAAATTGGCAATATCCGGTGAGATTTTGCGTGGTATTCTGTTTATCCATGGATATGAGGATTATTGGTGCATCGAGTTCTCGTTGACCTGGATTCCACTCTACCCTATTGTGATGACGCAGATGCCAGAGATATTGCGTTACTGCGGCGTTATCCATGACCAGGATTCTCGTTTCATAGCCCTCGTGCTCAGCGGAAACTTCGTTTACCTTTGCAACGAACTCGTTAAAACTGCGGTGCGGTTGTGCTGCCTGCACCATGGGCTCGGCAGGGTCATCAAAATGATAATAATTCAGATTAACGGATGTGTATACGCAAAAAGCTAAGATAATAATCGTAAACACCGTGAAAGCGGGTTTATATACGTTTTTTCTTTCAATATGGTTTAATG
This sequence comes from Candidatus Methanophagales archaeon, assembly GCA_030621535.1. Lineage (GTDB taxonomy): Archaea > Halobacteriota > Syntropharchaeia > Alkanophagales > Methanospirareceae > QEXZ01. The sequence goes on from JAUXHM010000117.1 coordinate 2,658, forward strand.
AAAGGTTTTCCGCCATGAACTTCCCCGCGATAAACGTTAGCGGCAGAAGCAAGTGAAGCAGAAGCCATGGTGCCTTTTCGTGTATGCACGAATAAATAAAGAAGCTGCTGATCGCCCAATATGACATAAAAATCATTAACAAGTCCTTTTTACGTGCGAAATATAAAATCCCGGCAATCCCGAAGACAAGAATTGGGAGTTCGTACAATGAAGATAGCACGGCATAAAAGTAAAAGGGACCTGTGGGTCCTGCACTGTATGAAGCCCAGTGAGATACTGCGCGGAAAAGCGCGAAAGAATCTTGCGGATTTTTGAAGAAGAAGCTGTAAAAGGACGTGTAGATTACCACGATGATTGACAACGAGATGGTAATCGACCGCCAGTTGTCCTTTAAAATCGTCATTAATGCTTTTGCCGTACTTCGTTTGTAGGTGTAGAGGGCATAGAAGACAACAAAAGAGAAAAAGATAAAGGAGATTATGTAGGCATTTTCTTTTGTGCACAACGCGAGAGCAAAGAGGATAGACGCGAGATAGAGGAGAATGGGCTTTCTTTTCTCTATATAATGTATGATGCAGACTACGGCTGCGAATGAGAAGAACGCTATGTAAATGTCGTTTCTAAAAAATCGTGAATAATAAAGAAAAGAGGGTGAAATAGCGAGAAGAAAAGCGGTAATAAAACTCCCTTTGAAACCAAGTTGTTTCTTGAGCGCAAAGGGGAGTGCAACCAGAGCGACGCCAAAAAAAGCGGGCATTAGCCTGCTAATCCACTCGGTATCTCCAAATAAGCGGTACATCGCGGCGGTTAAATAATATAGAAAAGGGCCGTGCCACTTGGGGTCATACCCATACATGCCCTGTTTGAACAACAGATACGAAAAATGTGCATGCACGCTCTCGTCATGGTGGAACGGGCGAAAATCGAGATTGTAGAATCTAAGAACGAATGCGATTGCGATAAGTATAAAAGGCAGGTATAACTCAAGTTTCTCAAATCTCAAGGAGCTGCGTTTTGTTCCCTGCATTGAATCAACTTCCTGGGGCGAGGGCTTTAATCGTTCCATTTTTAAAAAGCTTCTCTAACACAATCCTCCATTTTGCATAACTTCACTTCCGCACCCCCACACAGAAGAGGCACGTATCGCAGCATTTTACCCGAGTTGGTCAATACGCAATCGTAGTGCTCAAAAGCAGGGGACACCACG
>JAUXHM010000062.1 GCA_030621535.1 Candidatus Methanophagales archaeon
AAGCAAAGGCGGGGCTAAAGCTAAGAATACATGATTTTGAAGTGCAGAGTGCGATATTAAGGCAGAGAAGGCTTACGGATTTTTAGCGTTTTCTCTCATTTTCGTTTCTACAGAAAAATCTAATTATTGAAAGTAATAAGTACCCTTGGGTTACAAAGTATCAGTTGGAAACCGTTTGAATGGAATTCGGATAAACGTGCACGCTAATGAAATATAAGGAGGCTTAGAGGTATTTCTGAAAATAAAGCTCACTGACGAATAATTCCATAAAATTATCTTCCTCTTCAAGTTTTATGTGCTCGATTCGCTTTGCAACCGCTTCTGCATCCTCGCGCTTCGTCTTTGATATTAACGCCTGCCTCGCACCTTCTATCGCAGCATTTCCTACCTTTTTTACTTTCCCTCGCTCAACGTCCGGAAGAAGTCCTATGCGTATTGCATGCTCCGTGTTTGTAAAGTTCACGAATCCCCCCGCCAGAAAAATGCTGTCTATGTCCTCAAGCTCGACCCCGTATCTTCGCAGCAGGACCTTTATACCTACTGCCACGGCAGTTTTTGCGAGGTTTAACTGGTCAATGTCCTTCTCCGACAGACGGATCCCTTCGGCTATTTTTAGTTCTTTCTCGTCTCCGTAGAACTTTCCTCTGCCATCAATCAGTTTCTTGTCCAGAAGTTCTGCCAGCGCGTCTATCAACCCGGAACCGCAAACGCCAACAGGAACGGCGGCATCGTCTATCGTTTTATATTTTACCTCGCCGAAATTTTCTATTTTTACTTCTCTTATCGCACCGCTTACGCCACCAATTCCGCATGCTATACCAGCACCTTCAAATGCGGGACCTGCTGCACACGACGTTGCAATCAATCGGTCCTTATTTCCAAGTGCAATTTCCGTGTTTGTTCCAACGTCTATCGCCATGCATATCTTATCGCTCTCGGATTTATACATTTCCGTTGCCAGCACGACAGCCAGAGCGTCAGCACCGACAAAGCTGCCTATTAGGGGAAGACCATAAACTCGTGCTTCGGGATTTGCCCCGAGCCCGAGTTCTTTCGCCGTTTTACTTACCGACGCGACACTCAAAGGTTCGTAAGGGCTTTTGCCAAGCGACTCGACGGAATAGCCAAAAAACAGGTCTCGCATTACGGGATTGCCGACGACCACTGTCTCATAGACTTTGCCCGGCTCTGTCAGGGTTGCAATCATTTCGTTCGCAGCGGTTCTGATTTCTCTTTCGAGCATGCCCTGCCCTTTTCTTGCAAATTCTATCCTTGAAATCACATCGTTCCCGTATTTTGTCTGTGGATTCTCTCTTGATATAACAGAAGGCACTTTTCCGCTCTCAAGGTCAATTAAATACACAGCAAGCGTTGTTGTCCCTATGTCAAGAGCGATGCCGTATATTTCTCCTGTATATTCGCCTATATCTTCCGACTCGCAAAAGACCCTTTCTCCCTCCATGTGCACGAAAGGTTCGAGAGCGATTTCCTTATATTCTCCTGATTCTAAAACGTAGTAGGTTCTTCTCGGCACTCGCACGTAAATGTGCTCGTCAGTTTTTAAAACTCTTGCTAGGCATGCAAGTCTGCACGTATCCTCGTGTACAAATTCATTTTCCGCCTCTGTTTTATCTGAGAGTGCTCCAGAGGCGCACTCAACTTCGACCTGACACTGACCGCACTTTCCTTCGCCGCCGCAAGATGCGTTTATGTCTATCCCCAACTCCTGCAAATAAGACAGTATGGTCCTTCCCTCAACAAGTTTGGCTTCTTTTCCAGACTCCGTGAAAATGACGTTCATGATTGCCTTGTCTTAAACTTAAAGAGTTTATCACCATAAATTAAAAGAAAAAACATATCTGTAATTATAAAAGTGATAAAAATGGGCGTGAATGTTGGTAGAAAGCTGAAGGATGCGGGAAAACAATGGGTGACGGAGGACGCCGAAAAGAAGGGTGTTTACTGGCCTACGGAACGAATGAAGGAAAAAGCGTATTTCAGCGATGAGAAAATCTATGCTGAAGCGAGTAAAGACACAAAAGGTTTTTGGGCGAAACAGGCGAGGGAGTTCATTGACTGGTTTGATGAATGGGATGCAGATAAGGTAGTAGAGTTAGAACCCCCGTATTTCAACTGGTTTGTAGGAAATAAGACAAATTTATCATATAACTGCATTGACCGACATCTGGAGGAAAACAGGAATAAAGCAGCCCTTATCTGGGTGCCTGAACCTGTGGATGAAGCCAAACAAGTCCTGACGTACATGGATCTGTACAGAGAAGTGAACAAGTGTGCAAACGTTTTAAAAGGTCTCGGAGTAAAGAAAGGGAGCCCCGTGACCATCTGGATGCCGATGATCCCTGAGACGGCAATAGTTGCTTTAGCCTGTCAGCGAATAGGAGCATGGCACTCAATCGTGTACACCGCATTTGCACCTCACGCGGTGCAGGAAAGGATGGTGGATGCGGAATCAAAAATTCTTATCACCGTTGATGGGTTCTACCGGCGGGGAAAACAGATACAGTTAAAAAAGCGAATAGATGAAGCGCAGGTTCTGGAGAAGGTCGGTGCAGAGAACTGTGTGGTGGTAAGGAGACTGAATAGCGAGGTCGAAATGAAAGAAGGCAGAGATTTTTATTACGATGAACTGATGAAGGGTGCAGAAGCCTATTGTGACCCGGAAATCATTACATCTGACGATTATGGGTTTCTGCTCTACACTTCCGGGACGACGGGCAAACCAAAGGGGATTATGCACTCCTGCGGTGCTTATAGTGTTGGCGTGGCGTTGACAATGAAACTTGTCTTCGACTTGCACCCCGAGGACCTCTTCTGGTCAACGGCAGATATAGGCTGGATAACGGGGCATTCGTACGCCTTATATGGCCCTTTACTTGTTGGTGCAACGTCACTATGGTATGAGGGCGCTCCGGATTATCCTGATGCGGCAAGATGGTGGGAACTGATAGAGAAATATGGCGTCACTATATTTTATACGGCGCCGACAGCAATAAGAGCGTTACGAGCCGCAGGCGATAAATGGGTTGAAGGACACGACTTCTCCTCGTTAAGACTTTTGGCTTCTGTCGGTGAACCAATTGACCCGGATACGTGGAAATGGTTCTTCGAGAAGATAGGAGAACGCCGCTGCGCATTGATAGATACATACTGGCAAACCGAAACGGGTGGAATAATCCTGTCTTCACTCCCCGGGATAGGCCCGTTCGTTCCCGGTGTAGCCGGTCCTGCACTTCCGGGTGTGCATTGTGACGTTCTGGATGAGATGGGTGAGGCGGTGAACCCCGAGGAATCGGGGTATCTCGTGGTAAAACCCCCTTTTGCGCCTTCTATGCTTCGTGGCATGTACAAGAAGCCGGAGAAATACGTGGAAGAGTACTGGAGCGAATACGGCACGGAAATATATTTTGCAGGCGACGGTGGAATAAAAACGGGTCTGGAAATAGCTGGGCAACCTCTGATAAAGATTACCGGGCGGATTGACGATGTCATGGAGGTCGCAGGACACAGGATAGGCACTGCTGAGATAGAGGATGCAGTAAGCGACTTGGATGAGGTGGTGGAAGTTGCAGTGGTAGGGAAACCGGATGCGATAAAAGGAGAAGTACCTGCTCTTTTCGTGGTGCTGAAAAGTGGCGTCGAAGTGCCCAAAGCCCAGATGGACAGGGAAATAGTGAAAGCAGTGAGAGAGAAAGTGGGTCCGGTAGCAACTCCGGAAGTCGCTTACTACGTTTCTGACGTGCCAAAGACCGAGAGTGGAAAAATAATAAGACGGTTTCTAAAAGGTCTTGTCAGGAATGAAGCACTCGGAGACATGACCACCGCACAGAACCCCGAATGTCTGAAAGAGCTCGCAGAAGCCACAAAATATCGCGGTCCACAAAAGATACAGGGGTATGATGCATAAGGCAGAAGGCACAGCCGAATTTTCTAGTGAAATTGCTAAATCCTTAAATTTCACCGCAGAGCACACGGAGAGCGCAAAGCACAAGAGAATAGTAAATATATTATTGACTCAACTTAAATAACTCTGCGTACTCTGCGCTCTCCGCGGTGATAAATCACTACGTTATTTCGTTGCTGTCTCTGCCTCAGTCACAACCTCTTCTTCCCCTATTACCGTGCCCTTTACATACCGTGAGATAGCCACGCCCATAAATGATAGGATAATCGCACCAAGTAGGGATAAGAAGAGGTATAGATAGCCCATAAGGTGATTGTTTCCCGCTAACAAGATTATACATTCGCTCCCACCCCATAGAATTAGTCCAGAAGCAATTACTGAGAATAATATAGCCCACTGCCTGACTATTTTTTCCCCTTCAATGAGCCTATTCATCATTCCCCCAATTAGAGGAGCGAGTGCCGCCCCTACATACCACCATATTGCCCCTTTGATGTAATACGCTACCCCCAATAATATACGTTCAGTTACCATGGGTTCCAATTTTGTATATCCCACAATAGCTTGGGAGGTGCCCGCTAAAAGTAGCACAAGGGCACAGATGTAAGAAACAAGCGAGATTTTACCGCTGTATAGCGCCTGCTTTGTGCTATCTATAATGTTTATTAGGTCACTCTCATGGCCTAATCCCTTGAGCAGTATGTAAATACCCAAAAATGCCAATATTATACCCACCGCTTTGTCGGATAGGTTAAACACTAAAGAAAGAGCTAACAGGAGCAAAATAATACCCACTGGTGGCAAGAAAGTACGTGAAAACTTCGGGTCCTCGAATAATCGCTTTATCAGATAAAAAGTGCTTTCCAGTTGCTCACTTTGCTTCACCACTACGCGCCTCACCGAATCTATCTTCACTCGAGACCCCAGTATTGGAATAATCCATTCGTCCTCGGCACCGTCACTCACGAGAATCGCAGATTCAACCGCGGTTTTTGACAGAACCCTTTCTAATTCTTCACCTATTTTTCTATCTGCCTCTACACCAGCTTTTTTATCTCCTGCGATCAAAACGATTTCCACACCGGCATTTTCTTCCGTTGACTTCAACTGTTCGCACAGTCTTATTGCTTCAAATATTGCATTTACATCAGAATCTTCGGGGTCTGCAAGTGCTAACTTTGTCGCCGCCGATAGACTCGCCTCTTTACCTATAATAGGCGTCTTCAACCCCGCTTTCTCACCTATGTCGTTATCTCTGTCTACACAAATAACAAGCGTCTTAATTTCGGACCCTACCTTTCTGTTCATCTTTTATAAATTCTGTTTCTCACTTTAATATAAACTTTCTTTCTTATTTACTTATAACTTAGTTATTATAAATATTATAGACCAAAACAAGAAAATAAATTGTTGACACAGATTAACGCAGATGATAAAAATCAACAATGTCAAACTTAAATGAGTCTGCGTAAATCAGTGTAAATCTGTGTCTTAAATAGAAGGAAGTTATACTTTATATACAACGAGATAAAAATATCAGCGGGGTAGGGTAGTTAGGAGATCCCGTCGGGCTCATAACCCGGAGATCGATGGTTCGAATCCATCCCCCGCTATTCCAACACTTTTTCTTAAAAGTTTTAGAAAAAAGAAAAAGACACAAAATGATAATTAACGCTGACCTGCATATCCATTCACATTATTCGGCAGCTACTTCTCCTCGTATGGATTTACCCACGCTGGCGAAAGAAGGTACAAGAAAAGGGATACAGCTGCTCGGCACCGGTGATTGTTTACATCCGAAATGGTTAAAAGGGATAAAAGAGCTGGAGGAAAGGAACGGGATTTTTTACTTTACGGGTAGGGACAAAGGCAAAAGCAAAAATACAAATACCGATTTTGTGCTTACGGTGGAAGTAGAAGATATGAGAAGAGTGCATCATTTGCTCATACTGCCTGCCATCGCGAAGGCGGAGGAATTATACGAGTCGTTCAGCAGGTATTCGCGGGACATTGATTCGGATGGCAGACCTTCGCTGAGACTGCGTGGTGATGAAATAGCAGAACATGCAAAGGATGCAGAAGCTCTTATAGGTCCCTGTCATGCGTTCACGCCCTGGACAGCTTTATACGCATACCATAATTCGCTGCAGGAGTGCTATGGCGATATGACAGGATACATTTCATTTGTGGAGCTGGGTTTGAGTGCGGATTCGTCTTATGCAGACCGAATAGAAGAGTTAAGAGAGCTTACGTTTTTGACTAACTCGGATGCGCATTCGCCTTACCCCATTCGGCTGGCGAGAGAGTTCAACAGGTTTCAAGTGGAGGACACGAGTTTTGACGAGTTGAAAGCAGCAATAGAGCGAAAAAGAGGCAGAAAGCCCGTGCTTAACGTGGGTGTGCCGCCAGCGGAGGGTAAGTATAACGAAAGTGCATGTATCAGATGCTATAAGCATTATCTGCTCACCGAGGCGATAATAAGAAAATGGAGATGTGAGTGCGGCGGTCTGATAAAGAAAGGTGTGCGTGACCGAGTAAATGAACTTGCGAATTGCGACGGCACGCATCCCGAACACAGACCCCCTTATTTGCATTTGATACCGCTGGCTATGATAATCGGATTGGCATTGCATAA
>JAUXHM010000039.1 GCA_030621535.1 Candidatus Methanophagales archaeon
CAATTTTCGGCACAAGTCCTCCGTATCACTATAATAAACCACTTCATCCTTCAATGGCTGAAAGTACTCGGATTGCTGTGGTATAAATATTGGGCAATCAGTACCTATCGCCTGGAAGATTGTAGCGGCGACAAGCTTGGGGTATTTGACATGGTATTTATGGAAGATAACCGCATCCGAAGCAAATAGATACTCGTCAAACCGCTCATCAGATAAAGCCCCTTCTGCACGGACAATCATCCATGGCGGTGCCAACTCCTTCTCAAGCATCTCGTAGCCTGGATAAATCACAAATAATAAAATCGCTTTAGCCTTCAGCTCTTCACACAAGTATCGCAGGTATGGACGATATTCCCTCTGGCAGAAGGCGAAGATTATTTTCTTATCCTCGGGCAAACCAAGCCTTTTTCTGCTTTCATATTTGTCCCCGCGCCTTATAGGGAAACAAGGAAATGGAATGTAGTCCGCATCAGGATAAACATCCTTCAGGAACTCTTGCCGCTCATCAAAGTAAACCACTTTATCCCAGGGAAGCTGATAAAACCACGCTTCCTTCGGTAACTTATTTTCGTGAACGATATGAACCGTTCGTGCTCGCTCTTTAATCATCGGGAATATCTTGGCGAGTTGTTCTACGGGTAGAGTCCTCAGGTCTTCCACGACAAAGATGTCAAACTCGGATGTGAGAATGGGTCTTGGGTCCAGGGAGTCTTTTCCATAGCATCTTATCACATAACGCTCGTCTTTACCCGTAAATTTGTCTTCCCCGAGCTCCTCCCGGAGAAAACTGAATACGGTCACTTTATGCCCCATCTCCAGCCACGCATTCACCAGTGCCTTTGCATGTATCGCAGCACCGGTTTCGTCATTCCAGTGTGTCATCACCGCAATCTTCATTCTTATACCTCCTCATCACCGCATATTATTAGCAATGGATTAAAAGCACTATATATAGTTTTCTATATTTGCAGTTTATTCTCTTCTAATCTCATCACTCACACGCCTTTATATTATATAATTTCAAATGCTTGCGTACCGTCGCTGGCCATGCAGTCGCCCTTCGGTATCTTTCCGTTCTATCAAGTATATACCGCTCAAATTCTTTGTCCTCGAAAATGCGAACGGCAGTTTTTGCAATCCCTGATGCGTTGTCTGGAAGTATGAGCAGTTCGTCACAAATGTTTCTAAGTACTTCAAACTTCGGTACCCGATATGCAATAACAGGCTTCTTTGCCCCTATTGCGAGATGAATAGCACCAGAAACAGACCTGTCTTCGTGATAATGCGTGAACAAAACAATATCGGATGCTCCAAATACATACGGTATCTCCTCATTTGGAAAGAATTTATTGGGGAATATCACTTTGTCGGTAAGGTCGAGTTCTTTTATTTGCTTTCTGAGATTTTTGACGTAATCCATGACTTTTTTTGGTGCGGTAGGTGAAACCCCGCCGGCAATAAATAGATATACATCTTCGACTTCTTTCCTTATCTCCCCGAGCACTTCAAGTGAAACGTCCAGACCTTTAAAGGTATTGACAAAACCAAATGCCGTGATTATCTTACCTTGTGCTGGTAATTTCAGTCGCGCTCTCGAAATCTTCTTATCTACATTACTGAGCGCCGTGCCATGAGGAATAATATGAATCTTCTTCGCTGGTATTCCAAGCCGCTTCAATATCGCCTTCTGCGAATTGAGATGGACAATAACCTCGTCAGCAAGCTCGGCAATTCTACCGGCGAAATTCTCGTCCATCACTCCTCTTTCACAGAATTGGCTTGGTCTTATGCAATGGATAGTTATTATTGTCCTTTTTGCAGATACCCTCAATCGCTCGAGCAGCGTGGGCAATCTGTCGTCAAACCCGTAAATGCCGTATTCATGTTGAATATGGACTATATCTGCGTCCTTTACATTGCTGATGATTGGTTCTACATAATTCTCATTCCTATCCCAGCATGGGACTACCTCAAATCTCTTCTGGTTAACTGGCGATGCACCCTTCTCGGCAACTACCTTAATCCCCAGTCCCGGATTCACCTTCTGGAGCCCGTGAATGACATAACCCGTATAAGTGGCTATTCCACACTCCTGGGGGAGATAGGTTGATACGTATGCAATTTTCATCTTTTAAAATTATTATAATCCTATGTTTAAATATTTCTAAATTAAGTTCCGCCCGAACAGAGCGGATATTTCGATAACCTCGCTGTTTTCTTTTTTATTCCGTTGTCTAAAGATATGTCTAAGGTTTTATAAATGTGATTTTTTATTTTATAAACATGGACTATGCTTATGCTGTTTCGGTGTTCATAGCAATTTTCGCCATTGTAAATCCAATAGGTAACATACCCTTTTTTACAACGTTAACTCAGGATTATTCAAAAGAGGAGAAGAAAAGAGTGGCTACCAAGGCCGTAATTGCAGCTACGGTCACATTAGTTAGTTTTGCTCTTGTCGGGAGATACTTATTCATGCTTTTCAGCATAACTATTCCTGCATTCCGGATAGCAGGCGGATTACTCTTGTTTAGAATAGCATTTAGCATGTTGTATGGAACAACTCCAGGTACAAAAGCCACCGATAAAGAGAAGCAGGAATCGGTAGAAAAAGAAATGGTGGGGGTGATTCCGTTGGGTATCCCTATGCTTGCAGGACCAGGGGCAATATCCACAGTGATGCTCTATATTTCGCATGGCAATATTTGGAATACTGTGGTTGTTTTCATCTCAGTATTTGCTACTATGGCTGTAACCTATATCGCCCTCATAAATGCAGACCGAATTTTCAATCGTGTTGGAAGGGTTGGCTCACTGGCAGTATCCCGTATAATGGGATTGATACTCGCAACGGTGGCAATTCAATTTATAATAAACGGTGCTTATGAAATAGCTATGGAGTGGGCAAAAGAAATAAGAAATTTAAGCGCGTGAGTTCTAATATTAATTTCAATATGCTCCAACTAAATATAATGGCTATACCCGCAGGAACCTTGAATACACTGATTACCCTTATTAAAATATCAATTGCGATTGTAGCCACGGTCATAGTTGTACGGCTCATAAACCGAGCTTTAGTAGTTTACTTCAAATTCGCAAGCGAGAAGCTCAAAGTTGATGAAACTACTTATACGGTTGTTAGAAGAGTAATAATCGTCACCATTTACGTAATAGGCGGTGTAGCCGTGATTTCGCTCATCCCGGGTCTTCCCGACTTAGTACTCGGCTTGGCAGCCGGTGCAGGAATCGCTGCTATCGTCATAGGTTTTGCGGCACAAAGAGCACTTTCCAACGTATTCAGTGGTATTTCTATTGCTATTTTTCGCCCTTTTCGCGTCGGTGACGTTGTAGAAATGGAAAATGAATATGGAACCATAGAAGATATAACGCTCCGGCATACCGTGATAAGAACATGGCAGAACAAAAGGCTGATCATCCCTAACTCACGAATAAGTGAAGAAACCATAATAAACTGGACGATAGGGGACCTTACGGTGCTGTGGAAGGTTGATTTTGGGATTAGTTACGATTCTGATATAGACCTTGCCAGATCAATAATCCTTGATGAAATAAACAAACATCCGGATGTGATGCACGAAGAAGATAGAGAAGCGAATGTGCGGGTTACGGAGCTCGGCGATTTTGCAGTTAATCTAAGAGCAACGTTTTGGGTATCGGACAGACCCACGGCATGGGGCACCGGAGCGGAAATAAGAGAATCGGTAAAGAAGAGGTTTGATAGAGAGGGCGTGGAGATACCTTTCCCATATCGAACTGTGGTGTTCAAAAAAGATATGAATGCGGAGGAGCGAGCTGGCTAAGGTAACGTCTGCAAAGCAGACATCAAAGCGATAGCGGCTGCTCTTACGATGAGAAAAGACACAAAGACCACGAGCAAAGCGGGCAAGAGAAAATATAATCCATCCATGTTAGCTTAGCCACTTCCTATAACCATTTTTTCTTCCTGACATAAATTACCATTCCTATACCTACAACCGCCATTAAAAATAAAACCGCGAAATAGCCCCAACGCCACTCTAATTCAGGCATATATCTGAAGTTCATTCCGTAAACCCCAGCAATAAAAGTCAAGGGAATAAAGATTGTTGCAATGGTTGTCAGCATCTTCATTATTTCGTTCATTTTATTAGCTAAGGACGAGTGATAGACCTCAAGTGCCCCCTCTGCATTTTCTCGTATATTCTCCATCGAATCCAACAGAGAAATCGTATGGCCATAGACATCGCGAAAGTAAATTTTGGTTTCGGGTTTAATGATCGCTGTATCACTTCTTTCTAACTTATCCACCACGTCCCGCTGCCCCCTGATGATTCTGTGAATGTGTCTAATTTGCCGTATAAACATTCTAACCTTCTCTATGGTTCGCCCAGTTGGGTTTTCGAGGACCTCTTCATCAATTTCATCCATCTTATCCTCAAAATCTTCTATAACTGAGATGTAATTATCGACAATAGCATCTAAAATCCTATAAAGCAAAAAATCTTCCTTTCCCTTTAGTATCAACGGTTTTTTCCTAAGAATTCTTTCTTTTAGCTCTTCTATACGTTTCAGTTGCTTTTCGTGGATTGTTATCAGAATATATTTGCTGACAAAAATGCTTAATTGTCCGGTTGAAATACTTTCCTCCTCGACATTTATCGTCTTCGCACTGACGAATAGATACTCATCATAATCGTCCATCTTGGGTCTTTCCTCTGCCTGCACACTATCTTCGATTGCTAATGGATGGAATCCAAAGAGGCCTTTAAGTGGAGAGAGTTCTTCAATTGTTGGTTCGGTAATGTCTATCCAAAGCACAAAATTTTTCTCTTGTAATGCAGGTATCTCTTCAAGTGATTCCAACTCGTATATGCGTTGCATCGTAGCTGAGTATTTAATCGCTGTAATTTTCATTTTCAAACCCTCTTGCATAGTTTCATTCTATTTCATTATAAATTTTTCAGAAACATTTTTTTTTATTATTACATCCCTATAGAAAGATGGGGGTAAAGATTATGTTAATCAACTGGCGAAGAGTTTCGGTCAGGAAATAGAAAATGCGGGGTGGATTAGATACGACAGGGAAATTGAGTTTTCTATTTTAGTATTTAATTTCCTCGCGAAAAAAAGAAAAAAAAGAAAAAATTTAAAGTTTTTATTGCCCCGATCTCAAGAGCCGATTATTTCACTTCGATCTTCTTTACCTCTTCTCCTGCTATCTTTGGCATCACTATCTGGAGTACACCGTTCTTGAACGTTGCATCCACTTTATCCTTGTCCACCTCAGTGGGCAGCGGTACAGACCGGTAGAATTTTTTGTAACTCCTCTCTCTTTTGATGTATCCTTCTTCTTTCTCCTCCTTCTCTTCCCTCTTCTCCGCACTGATTTCGAGAGTATCGCCCCTGATATTTATAGAGATGTCCCCCTTTTCAACGCCAGGTATATCGGCAGCTACGATAATCTTGCCCTCTTTGTCCTTTATATCTATGTAGGGTACGGCGGTCTCTGCGAGTTCCTCTCCAACAGCTCCAGGCAGTGCCCTCTTAACAAGATAGTCTCGTCCTGCCTCTCCAAACGTCCTGCTTATCAATTCTTCCATCTGCCTCAGCTCTTCAAATGGGTCCCATAGATATTTTCTTCGCCACATCATTTCTCATCTCGCCTCCTATTTATATACATCATGATTGATATTTATCGAAGTGGTTATATATGAACTTTAAACTCAGATTTACCCTACATGTAGTCTACGGTAAGATGTTAAAGTTCCACATCTACCAAAAATAGTTCTAAAAAAAGTATCCCATTTCTCTATTTTCGCTTCTGTTTCATCAAAGTCAAAAATTTCTTCTACAAGCTTTTTCTCATCTTTTTTTATTGTTCCTTCATGAACGCCTAAGTCCATCATAGTTTTAATTTCCTCTTCAGTAGCAATTAACTTCCCTCTTTTCTCTTTTCTCATTATTTTTAGAAGACATTTGAAATTGCGGCAAATGCCTTCACAATTGGGTAAAAAATATTTCTTATAAAATGGAGATGTCTTGACACTTTAAAAGCAAATTGTTCATTATTTATTTCTGGTTCTGGTAGGTCTCAGGTTGTTAAAAATGATGAGTTGAAAAAAAAGGGAGAGAGCAGAGGGATTAAAAGAAATCGTCCTCCGCTCTAACTTTTGCGAAAAGAAGAGGAAAAAATGATTTAGTATTCTCCTTCCATCCCCGGATAACCGCCTCCTGGAGGCATACCTCCTGCTGGTGGCTTTGCCGTAGTCGCCGCAATTACATCGTCTATCCTCAAGATCATCGTCGCTGATTCCGTTGCCGAGCTTATAGCCTGTGTCTTTATCCTCAGAGGCTCAATGACACTCGCTTTCAGCATGTCTGCTGGTTCTCCTTTGAACACATCCAGACCCACATTTTTATTCCCTGCTTCGTGCGCAGACCGAAGTGCAACGAGCATATCTATGGGATCCAAGCCTGCATTCTCGGCAAGTGCTCTTGGAATGACCTCAACTGCGTCAGCGAATGCCTGTATTGCCAGTTGTTCTCTACCACCTACGGTTGCAGCGTAATCACGCAGCCTCAGCGCCAGTTCTATCTCTGTGGCTCCTCCTCCTGCTACATACTTACCGTCCTCTACTGCACAAGCCGTCACTCTTAATGCGTCATACATTCCACGCTCTAACTCGTCCACTACATGCTCTGTTCCTCCACGCAACAGTATGGACACGGCTTTCGGATTCGGGCAGTTCTCTACAAATATCATCTCCTCACCGCTTATCTTCCTCTCCTCAACCACTCCTGCACTTCCAAGGTCTTCTGGTCCGATCTCTTCCAAAGTCGTTAATATCTTCCCTCCCGTTGCGCTCGCCAGCTTCTTCATATCGCTCTCTTTTACTCGTCTCGCTGCCAATATCCCCTCTTTTGCAAGATAGTGCTGTACCAGATCATCTATCCCTTTCTGACAGAAAAGCACGTTCGCACTACTCTCTTTTATCTTGTCCACCATGCTCTTCAGCATCCTCTCTTCCTCATCCAGGAACGCTTTCATCTGGTCTGGCGAGGTAATCTCTATCTTCGCATCTACCTCCGTCTTCTCTATCTCCAACGCCGAATTTACCAACGCTATCTTCGCATTCTCCACGAGCTTTGGCATTCCTGAGTGTACTCTCTCCTTGTCTATCAGCATTCCTTTTATCAACACTGTATCTCCCTTGCTTCCGCCCGTTTTCTTCTCTAACTTTATGTGGTCAATGTCTATCTTCCCTCCTTTCTCTGCTATCGCTCTTACCGACTCCACTGCAAGGTCAATCAGCAGCTCTCTTGCAACCTCGGCTCCTTTTCCCGTCATAGAAGTCATTGCTATTTTCTTCAGCGTCTTGGTATCATCGGGCGTGACGTCCTTTGTCAGCTTCTTTAATATCGCATAAGATTTCTCCGCCGCTAATCTATATCCCGCTACAATCAATGTTGGATGCACCCCTTGTTCCAACAGGTCCTCCGCGCGCTTCAGCAACTCACCAGCAATGACTACCGCACTTGTTGTCCCATCTCCAACCACCTCATCTTGCGTCTTCGCTATCTCCACCATCATCTTCGCTGCTGGGTGCTCGATATCCATCTCCTTTAGTATCGTTGCCCCGTCGTTTGTTATAACAACGTTACCCATAGGATCAACCAGCATCTTTCCATACCCTTTGGTCCAAGCGTAGACTTGACAGCGGCAGCAATGGTCTTTGCTGCAAGAATGTTTCGGCTCTGCGCATCCCTTCCTCTTGTTCGCTCACTGCCTTCCCTTAATATCAATACCGGTGTTCCACCTAATTGTGCCATTTATCTTACATCACCTCTATCTCATATACATTTAGATATATTTAAACTCGTGGTTTGCTAATAGAAAGGAGGTATAAAGGGTATGGCGAAGAAGAAGGAAAAGAAGAAGCGGAAGAAGGGAAAAGAGGAAGGAAAAAAGGAAGAAGAGAAAAAGAAGAAATGAAATCTATTCGAGACAGAATCAGAAGATAGAAAAAGTTGTCATAGAAGGGAAGGTGGTTCAGAATGAAGGGCAGGATTATTTTTGATGTAATCTACCAATTAGAACTTCTGAATGTTCAGGTGTGCCGCACTGCAGCAAAAGCATATATAGTTATGAAGAATACGGTTTTTCGGGGAGGGAGAAACGGATGAGAGTCGCAATAATATACAATAAAGATTCGGCAGGCGTGATCAATCAGTTTGGTATGCAGAACAAAGAGGTGTACAATCCGAAGACCGTTAAATTGGTCGCGGAATCGCTGGAAAAAGAGGGGCATAATGTCCGAATTGCAGAGGGAAATATGTACATCATCGAGAAGTTACAGGAATTTATGCCCAGGGTGATAGAAGGCGAGCAGATGGGCATGGTATTCAACATGGCTTATGGCATCCAGGGTGAGAGCCGTTATAC
>JAUXHM010000150.1 GCA_030621535.1 Candidatus Methanophagales archaeon
TGGGGTCGGTGCGATTTGAACGCACGATCGGCGAGTCTGGAGCCCGCTGCCCTTCCGGACTAGGCCACGACCCCTACGTTCTATGCCCTGTATTTATAAAATGGTATCTCGTTATAAAATATTAATAAATGTTCTTCATCCTCGTTCTCGCTTCTTTTACCGCATTGCTCAATATCTCTGTCGTTTCGTCCATCGTGCATCTATCCACCGGGTAGGGCACGCCGTCCTTCCCGCCGAACGCAAACGAAAACTTAACCGGGTCCCGCCAGCTCGCGGGTTCACCGTAAATCAACTCAGAGACAAGTGCTAAAGCGCGCACGGTCGCAGGTCCAACCCCGCGTATGTACAAGAACTGCTCGTAATTCTCCGGCTGGACATCGTATGCCGCACGAAGCGCATCCCAGTTCACTCGCCTCGGCAACCGGTACACTAATTCCCGCGACCTCTCGTCCTCAACTTTTGCCGCCGCGTCTGAACACAAAACGTTATCGAAATCGAAATTGAAAAGCGTCCTCTGTCCTTTCTCTATTGGTCTTCTTCTGCCGCCGCCAAGCGATTTATACAGTCGCTCTAATTCCCCCGGTGCCGTCTTAGCAAGGTCAACGGACGTTCCCCGGCAACCCCTGCTCTTCTTTGCTGTCAAGTCCAGCACGTTCTCGTGCAGCACGCCGACAATCCCCTGATGTGGCTCTTCATCATACCTTTCCACCGAAGAAGAGAGCCAGTGATACCTTCTTGCATACCTGTTGCGGGGGTTCATTCCCTGCTGAATCACTGCCCATTCCCCCTTCTCTGAGATGACCATCGAATGATGGTAGAGCTGGTAGTTATCCTGGACGCAGGCATTATCCACCTTTGCAGATATTCTGCTTGCGTATTTTAACTCTTTTATCTTTCCATCACCAAGTTTCAGCTTCTCGGCTATCGAATCAATATCTGACAAAGTATTCCTTGAGGCTTTCCCCTTGCCCCCTGCAATACCAATACCAAACTCTTCTGGGTCTATAACGGATTTTAAAACGCCGCACACGACGGTCGTGGTCCCGCTGCTGTGCCAGTCATAAGCCAACGCGCACGACAGTGATTGAAACCAGAGCGGGTCCGCTAATTTCTTTATCGCTCCATCCACGCCATATTCATCTATTATCGTCTTGAACATAGCATGAGCCAAGCTCTTCATCCTTTTTACCAGCCAGTAGGGTGCTGTTCCACCATGAAGCGGTAAATCCACCACGCCCGACCTGTTCATGCTCGATTCAAACCAAACCTCTTCCTTTTTTACCTGCTGATGTCTTCCCTCTGAAAACTCGCCCTTTATGCTTTCGACTGCAAATCCAGTTAAGGTTCTTGTCAGACTTTATCACAGGATTCGCAGGATCGACAAAGATTATTTCATACCATTTCCTTTTCCCGTCCTCGGCTACCCAATAAGAATTAAGAACCTCCATATTCGGATATTTCCTCGCCGCTCGTTCCTCAACAATTCGCTGTAAGCTCTTCCCCGGCGTTATTTTGTGCACGCCCATTCGTTTTGGTCTTCTTCCGTGTTTTGGTCTTGTCTTCCTTCTTCCGCCCCGCCGTACCTTCGCCCTCACCACGATGATGCCCTGTTTCGCTTTATACCCTAAGGAGCGTGCACGGTCCAACCGTGTCGGCCTTTCTATCCGTACAACCGCGGGTTCTCGCCTCCAGCCCATCAATCTACTTTGCCTGAGTTCGCCCACGTAAGAAGCGCCTGGTCTCTTCCACGCATCGCTTATGAATCCATATAAGGACTTAGCCATTTTCGTTTCTCCTTGAAATTAATTACCTGTTACGTAGTAATGAATGAATGAGAATAAATAAATATAGTAAGAAGAATAAATAAAGTATATGTTATCTCTTTATTCTATCCAAAGCATTACATTATAAAATACGAATAACAAGTATAAGCAAGTAGCGCAGTAAAAAGAAAAGGAGAGAGTGATAGACATGGTGGATAGGCTTAAGCCGTTGGACATATTAAACAAATCGTTAAAGTCCCCGGTTATAGTGAAAATAAGAGGAGGCAGAGAATTTCGAGGTGTATTAGACGGATACGACCTGCACATGAACCTGGTATTACGCGATGCAGAAGAGTTGGGTAGCGACACCTCAGTCAAGAGCATTATGGGCGAGATTCTGGTGAGAGGCGATAACGTGGTGTACGTCTCGCCAACCGTACAGAAGGAGACGGAAAAAGACAGGGGAAAGGGGAAAGGTAAGGGCAGAAGCGAGGCTAAAGAAACAGGAGAGAAAGGGACATGGTAAAAGGCACGGCTTCTTTTGGCAAAAGGCAGAAGAGGTCGCACATAATATGCCGCAGATGCGGTAGTCGCTCTTTTAGTCTGCATGCGAAGTACTGTGTGGCATGCGGGTTTAGAAGATCAAAGAAAATGAGGAAGGTATATGGCTGGAAGAAAAAGAAGCCATGAATCGAAAAAGAATAGCTACAGACCCGAAGCGGCCGAGGTAGCTTAGCGGACAAAAGCGCCGGCCTTGAGAGCCGGTGTCCCTTTATCGGGACACAAGGGTTCAAATCCCTTCCTCGGCGTTTAACAACAAAATGGAAGAATACAAATACGAGGATTTATTGGACAGAGTCTTGAAGCAACTACCGAGTACAACGACTGCGGAATCGCGTTTTGTTATACCTGAGCTAAGGGTGTTTATAGAGGGGAAGACCACGATATTCGATAATTTTGATGCTGTTTGTGGCTATATGAATCGTGAGCAGGAGCACGTGATAAAATTCCTGCTGAACGAATTGGGCACGGCAGGCAAGGTAGAGGGGAACAGGGTAATTTTCCAGGGACGATTTTCGAAAGGGGACGTAGAGCGTCAAGTTATGCGATACATGGATGAATACGTGCTATGTGGAGAGTGCAAAAAGCCGGACACGCATATTATAAAAATGGACCGTGTGTGGGTGCTAAAATGTGATGCGTGCGGTGCGATTCGCCCTATTATGAAAAGAAAAAGAGGGAAGTAGAATGGGTGTG
>JAUXHM010000169.1 GCA_030621535.1 Candidatus Methanophagales archaeon
GCTGCCTGTTCGGGGAAGCATCCAAAAGAGGTGAAGAATATAGAAACGGCAGCGAGCAGAATAGGGCAGCCGAAGGACGTCTATGGCTTCGGTTACACGCATGATACAACGGATATTGCAGCAGGTCCTTTAAAATCGTTGTATAAGACGCTGAAGACAATGGTGGATAAAACGGAAGCGCAGTTGAAACTGGCGAGGATGATAAGGGCGGTAGACGAGTGCGAAGTAGCGGAAACCGTAATAAAAAATCATTTCCTTCGCGACATAAAAGGTAACCTCCGCGCGTTTGGCTCGCAGAAGATGAGGTGCAGTAAATGCAATGCGAAATACAGGAGGATTCCGTTGACCGGGAAGTGCACGAGATGTGGCAGTAAGATAGTTCCCACGGTGCATACCGCGAGTATAAAGAAATATCTTGGCGTTTCGTTACGCATAGCGGAGGAGTATCACATATCCGATTACACGAGGCAAAGGTTGGAACTCCTGGAGAAGGACGTGAATGCGCTTTTTGCCACGGAAGAGGAGCAGAAGGCATTGACGGATTTCATGTAACAAACTTTCTTTCACAAAGAAAGTTTGATCAAAGAAACTTAAATCTTTGAGGTTTTGCGCAGTATAAAAATAGGATACTACCCCCTTTATTGACGCTCCCATCTCAACCAAAAGCTTATGTTAACTGATGTTTATTATATGAATAAGCAGGGAGTCTCCACAGATGAACACCAAACGTTTGCGCTGGATTTTTCTCGCACTCATTCTCTTATCCCTCTTGCTTGCTTCGCAGGCAACAGGCAGTGAGGATGCAAAAGGGGACAAAACGGTAATTTACGTGCTGAGAATAGAAGGCACGATCACAGAAGGCACTTCCTTAGAGGTGGAGGAAGGATTAAGAGAAGCGGAGGAAATGGGTGTTGAGGCGGTTTTAGTTGAACTCAATACACCTGGAGGACTTGTTGGTTCCACGCTTAAAATAACAGAAGCGATTTTGAATTCCGAACTGCCCGTTATCACGTATGTAACGCCTAAGGGAGCAATAGCGGCATCCGCGGGTTCTTTTATCCTTGTCTCCGGAAATATCGCCGCAATGGCACCAGGAACGACAACGGGTGCGGCAATGCCTGTCGAAATAGGTATGGAAGGTAGGAAGCCCGCGGATGAGAAGACAATAAAATTCTACGCTGGACATGTGGAGAGCATAGCGGCATCAAGAGGCAGAAACGCAACGCAGGCAAAGCGCTTCGTCACCGAAAATGACGTGTTAAATGAAAATACCGCTTTAGAACGAGGGATAATTGACCTCATCGCAGAGGATGAAACCGAGCTTTTAAACAAAGTTGATGGAATGACCGTTAAAATAGGGACTGAGAACAGGACTTTAGCGACAAAAAATGCTTCGCTGTACATAAAGGAAAAAAGTGTGCGCTCTTATTTGTTAGAAACGCTTAGCAATCCTCAAATAGCTTTTATCCTCCTAATGGTAGGTATGTATGGGCTGATTTTCGGATTCATGTCGCCAGGGACATACGTGCCGGAGATGATAGGTGCAATATGCCTTGTTTTATCGCTGTATGGGATGGGGCTTTTCGAGGTGAATATGTTCGGTGTGCTTTTGATAATTATCGCAGTTATATTATTCATTGCAGAGGCGCTTACGCCTACCTTCGGAATACTCACCACAGGAGGTGCCGTATGCTTGATAATAGGTGCTTTGATCTTACCAAAGGAGCCTTTCCTCTTTAATCCACAGTCGGAATGGTTTGAGGGATTCTTACTAACTATAATCGGAGTTGTGGTGGCAACTGCAGTTTTTTTCTTCTTTGCCATTGGAGCGGTGTTAAAAGTGAGAAAAATAAGAGCAAAGGTAGGTGCTGAAGAGCTTATCGGGAAAGTAACAAGGGCAGAGACGGAAATCAACGAAGAGAAGGGCACAATAAAAATACGAGGTGAAATCTGGAATGCTCGAACGTTGGATGAGGAAAAGATAAAAGAACGTGAAAAAGTGGAGATTGTGGACCGAGAGGGTTTGACATTGATAGTTAAAAGAAAGGAAATTGATTAGGCATAAAATAACTTTTTGACACAGATTAACGCAGATTAACACAGAGGAAAAGATCAATGCCATTAAAAATAGCCCGGCCAGCCCAACAAAAAAGAAAAAATCGGTGTAAATCCGTGTCTTAAATAGAAGGAAGTTATACTTTATACCCAATGAAGGACGTATTGCAACAGCAGAACAAACGAATCCGCCCATCCCCTATTCCCTATTGGCTATTCCCTATTGGCTATTAAAGCAATCGAGAGGTAATAACAGATGAACATCCTGTTAGGAGCACCGGTATGGTACGGCAACCGCCCATTCAAGAGGACAATAGAAGAGATTTACAAGCTCGAACTGGATTATTTAGAGTTTTCGCTTGATTATCCATTGCCCGATTGCATGGAAGAAGCGGAAAGAGGCGAGATGAAGGAGCTGTTAGAGGAGTTCGGGTTGAAAATCGCTTTTCACTCGCCGCTTGATATTTC
>JAUXHM010000089.1 GCA_030621535.1 Candidatus Methanophagales archaeon
TCCGAAATTCCGCCTAAGTCTGACGCGCCAAGTTCTATTAAATCGCGTGGCGAAGTCAAATTTGGCGGTACTTGAATCACGATTTCCGCAGGCAATATCGCTCTTGCAACACGTACAACATCTTTGAATACAGCAAAACGCGGTTGGTCGTGCTTTTCCATCGCCGTATACTGCTTCGGTACGAACGGTTGAATATTAACTTCTTGTATATGCCCGTAATGCTCATGCAACGATTTTATAGCTTCCAGAGACTGGACACGGTCTTCCGAGTTCTCGCCTATGCCGATTAACAAGCCGGTAGTAAACGGTATCTTTAGCTTTCCCGCTTCTGCTATCATCTTCAATCGCTCTTCTGGTACTTTACCCGGTGAATTTTTATGTGCACTGAGTTCTGCTGTGGTTTCAAGCATCAAGCCCATTGAAGCGTTCACGTCACGTAACTGCTTCAGCTCTTCGGTATTCAATACGCCGAGATTACAATGCGGCAGCAATCCGTGTCTTATCGCAAGTTTGCATAACTCTTTCGTGTATTCGACAAGCGTAGAGCATCCGGTAGCGTCACGAAGCCATTTCACAAATTCAGGATTGGCGAGTTCTGGTTTCTCACCCGCGGTAAAAAGAGCTTCGGTGGCTTCGGATTTTGTAGTCACGAGCGCTAAAAACTGGTCTACACGCATTAAATAAGCGTCTGCCTGGCTACGCGCTCGGTACACGCAGTAGTCGCAGGCATTTCGGCATACGTTCGTCACAGGTACGAATATGTTTTTGGAGAAGGTCACGTATTTGCTTTTCATGTTATTAAACTTAAAACCGAGCTATTGAATAATATTTAAACTAAAACACTTATACTGATGAATTAGTGAATGCTAACTATAAAACAAAAGAGCATAAGACTAAAAGAGCAGAAGAACTACGGGTCGTCTCTTCATCCGCTCTATACAATAGCTGTGACGATAGAGATAGCAGCCGTAGAAAGCCCGGATATGCTACATAAACTGTTTTCTGGAACGGGACTCATAACAAGAGAGACGGTCCCTTTTGAGGTGGTGCCGAATTTCCGGGGCTCAGCGGACAATAAACCGTTTTATTCCGCAGTCATCATACACGAAGGAATTATTAAAGAGTATGAGGTGTTAGCGCGTGACACAGGCGGTTCTATCAAGTCAGGTATACATTATGAGCCTATGGTGTATCCCGAAGAGCTGCGATTGATACATCCTGCGGAGTTTGCTCGTGTGGGCATAGAAGTGAAGGAGTGGGAACTGCGTAACTACAAACATTTTTTTATGCGTTTTATCGCATCTAAACGCTACGAAAGCTTTGGTATGCAAGTAAAGCGAGAAACAGGTGGTGGAGCAGCGTTTACTACCATAAAAATAAACATTACCGAGTCCGAGTTAAAGGCGAAGAAAGTACCCTGTTTAGAGTATCTGAAGCGGCTGGAGGTAATCGAAGACCTGGATTTGGAAGAGGAAGTGAAGCGAGAAATAGGCGCGGTCTAAAAATCAGGATTGAATTTAACTATTCATACAACAAAGGATTTATTTATGATAATTGCGGAAATTAGTGTCGTGCCAATAGGAACAAAAACGCCAGGTGTGAGTAAATACGTGGCAGAGGCAGTAGCTGTGCTGAACGAATTGGGCTTGAAACCCGAACTTACCGCGATGGGCACGGTATTTGAAGCCGAAGATATGTCCTCAGTGTTAAAAGCATTTGAAGCAGTGCATGAATCGGTATTTAAACATGGCGCGGAACGGGTCGTTACAACGTTGAGGATAGACGAACGAAGGGATAAAGAAGGCACTTTAAAGCAGAAGATAGAGTCGGTAACTTCGAGTTTGCGTTAATCGTAAATCGAACCACGGGAATCTGAAGAATACTGGCTGAATTTGTGGTTGGTACAACACCCGTTATTTATGGGAATAACTGCGTTTCATGGCTATTAAAACGATATTACAGCCAACGCCCAGGACGTTCGTGACTATAACCGGGATAGAACCGATATGAAAGCCGTATAAAATCCACATGAACATACCGGAACCCATGAACAACATTAAGTGATACGAAAGGTCATCAAGTTTCTTGGCTCTGTATCCTTTCAGCATCTGCGGGATAAAACTGGTTATGCACATGAAACCGGCGATTAAACCGAATAATGTCCAGAACATAGTTAAATAGTTTGGCGGGTTATATCTAAAAAGGTTTCCCCTAATTACGCAGAATGTCACCTTAACAAATTACGGCAATCCTTTTTTATCCTAACTGCTTCACATACACATCTTCATAAATGGGGCCTTTCGGCGTGAGCGTGCTCTTCTTCAGTTTTAGCTCGGCCACCGGCATCGTCCCTAGTTCTACATCCCGGAGATTCGCTATTTTATCCAGAATCGGTGTTAGTTCGGCATGCGACACGGCACGCGAAAACAGTTTCACACGGCTGATTGTTACGTGTGCACTGAACTTCTTTTCACGTGGAAAGCCCAGATCAATCAGCCTTGAGTCCACGTCGTCCTGTAACGCCATCAACTCTTCCACGCCCTTGGCCATTCCGACCCATACAACTCTTATGGTTCTTACTTTTTCGGGTGACGCTTTCGGGAAGAAGCCTACATCTTGTAACGCTATTTCAAACGCCTTCCGGTTTATTCCGGATAACGCTCGTTTTATTTCTGATACATTCGCCTCCGGGACTTCGCCTAAGAATTTCACCGTTTGATGCGCCTGCCACGGATTCACGAACTTCAGTTTTAGTCTGCGCGGGTCTATCTCCAGATTCGTGAATTGTTTCTGCAGTTCCTTTATTTTCGTCCTTATTTCCGGGGATAGGTCCACTGCGATAAACGTTCTCATGAAGAAATCTTTGTCTTTTTATATTATCAATATTTCTTGCTGTATGTAAAGTATAACTTCCACCTATTTAGGACGCAGATCACACGGGTTTACGCAGATTTACGCAGAAAATCAAATGCCTTACGTTTATTATAAACTCGATAGAAGATTTGAATAATCTCATCCGTCAATTCCGTATATTTAAAATCCGGATTATCTGCGTGCATCTGCGTCCCGATAATCAAATTTTATTCCTTCTCGCACACTCCTCTTTGTTAAATTGGCATTTGAACTTTATGATTGAAAATGGTATCCCTGAAAGTGTCGCGGATTTCATTCAGGGACGGGCAAGTATAACTGTTGGTAGTTCGCACTATTTAGCGAAGGCGAAACAAGCTGATTTATTTTATTCTAAGGTTGTGCCTGCGCTACTTGATATATTAGCCTGAGCTTTTCAAATTTAATGAATTAAGCAATTCTTTTGGTGTTGGTATACTTTACTATTACTTTTACCATTTCGGATAAAGTTTTGTGTTTAACGTGTCTAAAACACTGTTTAATTGTGTTTAAATGCACAGAAAGTACCTTTAATTTTAAGTTTACAAAGTCCTTGACTTATACTTTACCCGTCCTTATTATCGTTGAGGTAAGAAGATAGAAGGAATAAAACAGGGGTGGTTTTCCCAAATTTGGGCTGTTACATATAGGGCATCAGTCACCACTTCCCGCTTTTAATATTCTCTATATTATTGCTATTCTCTATATTATTGCTATTTGGACTATCACATTTAGATTGTGTGGCGTGAACTATAAGTTTGGCAAGTGCGGTCACCAATTTTTCTTTAATGTTTTCTTCTTGTTCATTAACACCAATCCGAAATAAAGAAAATAGGAACTCTCCTTTACCATATTCTACAAAGAATAGGGGCGTTACTTCTTCTCCTTCTTTTTTACTTTGTTTTACTTTTACTACAGGTTTAACATTTTTTTCTTTCACTCCAACTCTACAAACTTTCGTTCCGTTAATTCCTAAACCTAAAAAATCTTTGTATTTATCTTCAAATTCGATGTTCCAAGTTTTACATTCGATGTTCCAAGTTTTACATTCGATGTCCTCAATCATATCCCCGCTATAAACTCGTAATCCTGCCTTTTCCAAAAGAGGAGTACATTCAAATGGTCTTCTTGGGACTAATATATGACTTCCATCAGGTCTTCCCTCTACACTCCATATCACTGGCGGTATCGCGTCTAACCTTCTTTTTAGCTTCTCGTTATATGCAAAATAGCTAGGTACTTCAGCGACATTTATAAAGAGTCCTCCTCCTGCTACATAATCCAGCACTTTATTTGATGTTTCATGATTTTCCAAATTGCGTTCGGGATAAACTGCTCCGTATGGATTTATAATAGCTGTGTAAGAATCAAAATTATCCTTGACTTCGATTAATTTAACATTTATACTATTGCATGGATTGTCTATAAAGTCTAACATACTATTGTCTTTTTTGATTTGCCTTTCTATCTCATCTTTCCACTGTTTTTGGCAAACGTTAGTATGAGCCCAACCTTCTTTTTCATTTTGGGGTATATCATTTAGTATTCCAATTTTTAACCAAAGCTTCCGTGTTTTTATATTAATCGTATGCCATATTGAGTAGTCAGACTGCCCATAGGCAATTAAAAAAAAAGCTGGACATGCTAGACATACTAGAACTATGAGTTTACATGGATCTGTACTTGTTTCTGAATTTGAACACACAAAATTTACGGAAATACCTGCTAGAGCCCCTAATAATGCACCACCTATAACTAAAGCAAAATACTTTATTTTACTTCTTGCCATAATCAAAAGATAAGAAAAGGGAATATAAATGTTTTTTGTTCTTGTCTACTTCTTCTCCGTACAAAATAAGCCACTACTAATAAACTACTGATTGCTAAGATAGCACCGAACCCAGGCGTTTTTGTATCTTCTTTTGTTTGCACCGTGGGATCGTTAGGCGCATAGTCGTATTTATCCGGCACGCCATCGCTATCGGAATCTAAGTTTACTTCGGGTGTGGGTGTGGGTTCTGGTGTAAGGGTTGGTTCCGGCAATTCAGTTACAACTTTTTAGAAATTTTAAAATCTTTGCGCTTATAATCCTGAGTTGAATTACAATATTCGTCTCGAAGTTCTTTATATTCACTTGTAATTAATTCAACCAG
The DNA here is from genome assembly GCA_030621535.1 of Candidatus Methanophagales archaeon. Taxonomy (GTDB): domain Archaea; phylum Halobacteriota; class Syntropharchaeia; order Alkanophagales; family Methanospirareceae; genus QEXZ01. Next base: position 5,043 of record JAUXHM010000089.1, read on the forward strand.
TTTGTCTATATCTTCCTTGCTAATTGTGTAAAATCCAAAACCATGCATTTTATATAACAATTTTTGGAGTTCAATATCCGCCAAATAACTATTTTGTTCGATTAACTGGTCAAGAAAATCCTTCATTCGTGATTTCCCTTCTTCTTTAGAACTT
>JAUXHM010000042.1 GCA_030621535.1 Candidatus Methanophagales archaeon
TTTTTGGTCGCTGGAATGGTCTTCGTTTTTTCTTCCATTTCTTCTACAAAGGGTTCCACATCCCCTTTCTTCTCCTTCTCCGCCTCCCCGCTGTGCATACTTGCAACGAGCGAATAAAAGTTTTCTGGAATATCTACTTTCACATCCACGCCTGTTTCCAGGTTAGATACAACCTCTTTCACAAACTCCGGCAGTAGCCCATGTGTATCGGAATAATAAATTAGTCTATCAAGGGAGATGGTAACAGATTTAGACCGACGGTATACGTTTAGCTCGCCGTGCTCTTTTTTAACTTTTAGATCGTCGTGGGTTCGGCCATCACTGAGTTTAATGGTTGCTTTTTCCTTATTCTCATCGATTATTATTTCGGCTGAGTTTCCATCCTTAAAAATGTGGATGGTTTTACCGTCATCGGATTTGCGGATTTCTGCATCTTCCGCCCAGTCAATTCCGTAACCTTTTTTAAGGACCGCTAAAAGTTTCTCGCTATCTTTTCCGGGGACATTGTCCCTACTAAAAAACCGCATCCAAGCATCTCTATCTACGGATTGCCTTACGATTCTTTCACCTTTTAAAAGCGTTTCATCATATCTCCTCTTCTCCAGCGATACCAGTTCAACCATTCTACCCACTGATTTTTCCAATTCCGGGAAAGAACGCCGGAGTGTTTTTATTTGCGTGAGTATTAGGTCCTCCAATGGCATTTCTATACCCAGCGCTTTTAACATCCTGAAAGCCCTCCTCAAAACCAGTCTTGCCAGGTAGCCCTCTTTCGCATTAGAAGGCACGATACCATCGGCAAGCATAAACGCCAGGCATTTGCTATGGTCTGCAACCGCATAGATTGATTCCATCGGCTCCAGGATATTATTGATAAATTCAGGTGAAATACTCAGCCTCTTTGCTATTTCTCTGCTGCTCATCGTTCCCGATAAGCTCGCTATTTTCGTCATCGTATCGCTATGTTTCTCCATTGGATGCTCAATTCCCGCTGCATCTACCAGTTCCGCTATTATGCCGGGAAATATCGCATCATAGACGGTGGGGGTGCCTTTGGAAGCCCATACAACTCGTTCCAGGCCGTAACCCGTATCCACGATGTACGTGTCCATTTTATTATAACGCTGCCCGTTTAGGCTTATCTCCCCATCACCACGCGGGGAACGTTTGAGGTCCATAAAAACAAGCGTAGCGAGTTCTAAGCCGTTTGTGATAACTTCAAGACAGGGTCCCGCGTTGCCTCCGCCCACCCACGGCGCTTCCTTATACGTCACGCTGTTCATATCCACACCAAGTTGCCGCAGAAAACCATCGCAATACTTCACGGTCTCGTTCTTCCAGTATATTTCCTTCTCGCCTCTCTTATTGAAGGCATGATGCCCCATCATCTCGAATGCAGTTAGGTGGCGACCGGTTTTTCCGATGGATTCGAGGTCTTCGAGTCTTATGCAGGGTTGAGAAATGACGAGCGGATTTGCAGGCGGTGCGACTTTGCCGGATGTCACAAGCGGTTGAAAATTTGCGATTGATGCGATGTTAAGGTAAATATCGTCTCGCCACCGTGCTACAACCGGATACCGCTTCATTCTCGTGTGCTTGTGCGAGCAACGTTCAAAGAAAGATAGAAAAGCTTCTCTCACCTCTTCCACGCTTCGTTCTTTGAAAATGGGCTTGCCTATAAACGAATAAATTTCACAGGGTGCGTCACCACATATATTTCTATCTTTGTCACGAGTCCAGAAGTGCGAGCCGCACTTCTCGCATTTCTTCCTTATGAATCCGTTCTCCTTGAAGTATTCTATGTCGTATTCTTCGCTATTCATTTTATTTTAATTTGCCCATGACTAAACTCCTATTTCTTTATTTAAATTTAAATTTAATAGAAATTCAAACAAGGTGAAGGAAACGGAATTGTTGATACAACTAAGATGGAAATGGTCAAAAGGAGAGCGGAGAAAGGGAGATGGGTGAGGGTTAAATGAGGGTGAGATATGACTCGGAAGCGGATATATTGTACATTTTTGTCAAAGAAGGAAGCATTAAAGATACGATAGAGGTCAGCGATGACTTGTTCGTGGAATACGATGAAAATAATCACATTGCGGGTATAGAACTGTGGCAAGCCAGAAAAAATCTGCTGCCTGAATTGATGAGTTACGTGGAGCAGGTAAATGAGGCTACGATGGACTTGAAATCATAAAGTTGTATTATACAATAAAAAAATATGAGCACAAAAACCGTTACAATAAACCGTGAAGCATTTGGCGACCTTATACGTATAAAAGAAGACTCGACACAGTAATGGAATCTTTGGAGCTTATAGAGAATGAAGAGTTCATGGAATCATACAAAAAAGCGAAAGAAGAGATAAAAAACAGGGAATTTATTGATTGGAATGAGCTATAAAATATCGTGAAAAAATTGTTTTTGAGCATAAATACCGAAGATAAAGGTAATTATCGTTGAGCACCGGAAGCACAGAAAAAGCTCGTTGCACTTTGCGAAGCAAAAGGGTTTTCTTTAGTGCAGGTTTCTTTTTAAAAAGAGAAGTGCGATGCAAGCAGTACTTTCAGACGGGAAGGTTGTAGTGGCAGGATCAGAAACAGAAGCAGATATCCTTGCAAAAGGATATGGCAGGAAAAAAGGGAAGATAGAGCTATCGCTGGAAGAAGCGGCTTTTTTGCTCGAAACGGGAAAGATACAAATAAAAGACGAAGCAGGAAAGGAGCAGAATCTCGAAGGGTTCTTAGAGCATGCATTAGATGTCTCACCAAAGTTCGCGTTGCGTTACCTCATCTATTCCGATTTGAAGGAGCGGGGCTATGCCGTGCAGCCAGGTGGAGTTGATTTCTGGCTCTATCCGCGTGGCGCTAAGCCGGGTGAGAAGCCAGCAAGGCATTTTATCCGTATCTTTTCGGAAAGCGATTTTTTATCGCTGAATGATTTAGCCGCACTACTTATTTCGGCTCGTAACATGAGAAAAGAGCCGATTATTGCTGTTGTAGATGAAGAAAGCGACATCACGTACTATGAAGTGCAGGAAGCGAAGTTTGAATCCGTTGAACCGGGGGAAGATAGAGGGGGAAGCAAGAAAAGAAAAGCGAAAACGACTTTGCTCGGTGATAGAGTAGTTCTGTGGGATGCTGATTTGGCTGAGAGCCTCTACAGAAACGATTTTTATGGTAAATTAACGAAAGAGAAGAGGCTGCTGCTTTCGTTGGTTGAAGCGGCGTATTTGATGAAAAAAGGTCTGCTGGAGACAGAAGTCAGAGAACAGAAGTCAGAGAACAGAAGTAGGGAGTCTGATTTGGTAAAAGAACGGTCTCACAAACCTCAAACCTCAAGCCTCAAACCTGTGAACTTTGAACGTTTTGTCGAATATGCGAACGCAGTAGAAAGCGATTTTATGGGTAAATACGCGGTTTACGAGGATTTAAGGGGAAAAGGACTGGTGGTGAAGACCGGATTTAAGTTCGGCTCGCATTTCAGGGTGTACAAAACAAAGCAGCAGAAACATTCTTCGTATTTAGTTCACGTGCTTCCTGAAGAGCATGTTTTTTCAATGCAGGAATTATCGAGGGCGGTACGGCTGGCGCATGGCGTGAAGAAGAGGATGATATTTTCGTTTAAAGAAAAAGAAGGGGCGAAAAGCATTATTAGATATGTGGATATAGGGCGGATGAAGCTGTGAAGCGGAAATCGGGCAATAAAAAATCGGTGTTTGGGAATTAATAGATATTGACCTTGCTGCAACTTCACAACCTACGACCGGCTTTGCACCTAAAATACTAATCTTTGTTGAATAAAAGTGCAGACTCAGTATTAAAAGTGCGGAATGAAAAAACATAGGGGTAATGCAAACATCCTATAAAGATTAATCCTAAGCTATGGAAAAAAGCGAAAATGGTGCCTTTAGAAAGAGAGATAAAATTATATGAGTTGGTGGAGAATGCTTTGAAAAAGGAGATTTGGGATGAGTAAAATCGAAAGATTTATATAGGGCTTTAAAAATTAATATAACTCACCATAATAATTATAATAGGGAGGGCAAAAATGAGCGAGGAAAAAAAAGAAAAAGTAATCTCTGGTGCTGAGCTGGATTGGAAGAAAGGGAATGATTATAGAGATAAGTTTTCTGAGGTTATGGCTGTGATTCTTGGTGGTAGGTCGGTCATTCTCGATTTTGGTTCTTTAGAAGAGGAGGGAAAGAAAGCGGGGGAAGGAAGAGTATCATCTGTAAGTCCTTATATTGAACACCATAGCAGAATTAGAGTTTCACCTGAACATTTTAAATCAATAGTGGAACTTCTTAATGAACAGTTAGGAAGAATGAAAAAAGTACGGGAGGAACAAAATGAGTAATATCAATAATGACCCCACATTTGGATTTATTGGTCATAGTACTACGGAAAGAGGAAGGAGTGGAGGGATTACAGCAGAGGTTATAGAAGGAAGTGAGTTGGCAGAGGTGATGAATGCCGCTACTATAACGGGTACACAACACATGGGAAAAAGAAAGAAAAAAGGAAAAATAAGTTGGAAAGGAGGGGGAATGGGCACTTATCCCATTAGAATGGGCGAACTATCAGTGGAAGAAATTGAAAGGGCTATTAAAGGAATATCCACTAAAGTAGGATTTTATGCCGATGCAAACCCACTTATGGATATTCCCCCCACCGAGGAAGAAGAAATATATGATGAAACCTTTTGGGCGCGCCAGCGTAAACTATTGAAAGAGAAAGACAAGTTTATTAGTTTCGATGAAATATGAGATACGTATTCATCCAAACAATGCAGAGAGTATTTTTAATAAGGTTGATATAGAGACTAAAGAACGATTAAAAGCAAAAATAAGAGTACTAGAAGATAGTCCAAAGAAAAAGCGGGCTGGTGCTGATATAAAGAAGATGAAAAACGCAAACCCTGAGGCATATAGGTTAAGGATAGGTGATTATAGGGTAATTTATAGTGTTGAAAATAATACCGTATGGATCACAGAGATTTTTCAAAGAGGCAGAAACTATCGAAAACAATAGTTTCCGCCAAGGATGCCCGTATTTTAGAGACTGTCCTGCAAATCAAAACTTCAACAAAAAGAAAGATTTGAAGCTACAAAACCACCAAAATAAACAAAGACTTTAGGAGCAAAGCCATTACCAACTCAGATTTAACAACTCAGCCAATTTCAAATAAAGGTGCTTAGTGACACAAAATGGTGTTAAGTATAGGAGAAAGAATAAAGGGGTTCTTGTTCAGTCCTTCGGCTACCTTCGACGCCTCTAAGGAAGACACACTCGGCGATGCTTTCAAGTATTTTGTCGTTATTCTAGCGATATTTGCAGTGCTTATCAGTATCATGTTTATTTTGTCGGTGTCCTCGGTGATGCCACGGGTATTGGCTATGATAGGTGGAGCTTATCTTGGTACCGTTATCACATTTATTTATATGTTGGTTCTTGGAATAATTGGCATTTTCATTACTGGACTATGGACACACATTTGGGTATACCTCGTTGGCGGTGGAAAGGGAGTAACGCAAACCATAAAGGCATTGATGTTTGGTGCGACGCCGTATTGCCTCTTAGGATGGATTTCGTCCACATATTTAGTTATCTCTACCTACGATGGGAATATCTATAGCATATCAAGCTTCTTCTTTGAGGTTATTCGGTTTGTAGGTCTCCTCGCAGCAATATGGACTATTATCGTGGGAATCATCGGCATAAGGCAACTTCACGAGCTACCTACCGGAAAGGCAGTTCTTGCGGTGATTATCGCAATAGTCATACCTGCAATCATCATCGTGGCAATAGTTCTTGCGTTTATGGCGACTATGTCATGCTCAGTGTTCCCGGGACCGACAGGACCAGGATTTGGAGGATTTTAATTATCCTCCTTTTTTTATTTCTTTCTTAAAGAAAGGTTTATTTTGGCTTTTGCACTTTGCACTTTGCATTTTTCATTGTGCCAACTTCTTATACCCCCCTCTCGCCTTCGCCAACTCAACAAGCCTTTTATAACACCCCTCACTTTCAAGCGTACGAGAATCACCGATTAAAATCAGCTTCCTCTTTGCTCTCGTTATAGACACGTTAAGTCTCCGCAAATCACGTAGAAATCCAACCTCCCCTGATTTGTTACTCCTCACAAACGACACAATCACAACTTCTTTTTCACGACCCTGAAACCCATCTACCGTCTTTATCTCCAGTCCTTCCACACGCAACATCTTTCTAATAAATGCAACCTGATCAACGTAGGGTGATATAACAGCAATATCCTCTGGTTTTACACCCAAGCTTAACAACCGTTCTGCAATAGCCACGACCAATTTCGCTTCTCCTGCGTTCTCCTTAGACGTAGACCCTGCTCTCGTCCTCTCCCTGTAACCTTCGCTGCCGCAGGTATCAACAAACAAAAACGGTTTAGCGTCTTCGGGCTTTAATCTCGAGTTCGGTTTCGGCAGCAAATCCAGCAGATTGTGTCCCTTCACGCTTGCATCTGCCTTCAGCTTACCGCCGTAAAACTCCTTACTGGGGAATTCCGCTATCTCTTCGTTCATTCTATACTGCACGTCAAGCATAGCTCGTATTTTAGCTCCGTGGAGTTCCAAAAGCCGTTCAAACAAGCTCTTGCTCAGGCTGCCTCTTGCTGCTTCATCATTCAAAATAGTAGGTGGAAGCTGCTTGTGGTCGCCAGCCATGATAAAACGCTTCGCCTTGAGCACGGAGATTAAGGAAGAGGGTTCAGTAGACTGCGTCGCTTCGTCAATAACGGCAAAGTCGAACCGCTCGCCTTTGAGTATTTCCGAACCCACGGTGCTGTTCGTTGCGCAAATCACCTCCGCATCGTGGATAATCATTTTTACCGCTCGCTCTTCCAGTGCTCTCGCATCGCTGAATAACTTATCCGTGCCGTGTTTCAAATCAAGCCAGTTCCGCATTCCTGCTATCTTTTCTCGCGGTATGCCCCGTGTGGTTTTCCCTTCACTTGCAAGTTGCATTATCGTTTCGTCACTCAAACCCCTGCGCCATCGCATTTCAGGCACGCTAAAGGCTTTCATACGTTCTTTTATCGCATTGGCTTTCTTTCTAAGCTCCTGCGCCTTTATGTATTCCGGCACTGCCTGAACCAGATAATCAAGGCTTCTTTTCCTTAGAGAAGGGATTACACGTGCAGGATGCCCTATTCGCACTACTTCCACGCCTATTTCATCCAATCGCTCAACCAGATTATCCACCGCCACGTTAGAGTCTGCCGCAGCAAGAATCTTACTGTTCCCGTTCTTCTGCTCACGGTCATGCTCAACAAGCTGTGCGATAATCTCAATGCATGCTATTGTCTTCCCGGTTCCCGGCGGTCCGTGAATAAGGAAGAAATCACGTGCTGCTAAACTCCTCAAAACCGCCTCTCGCTGGCTGTTATTCAGTTTCGCATTTAAAAATCCCGTTCCTGGTTCTCGTAGTTTCACAAAATCAGGAGTCGCATTACCAAGTAGTTTAGCCTTTTTCACGCTTGGTAGTCGCCTGAAATTCTTTAACGCCTCGAGCATCCGTTGAAACGTGACGTCATTCACAAAGAGGTCCATTCGGAGGTCTTTACGAAAAACAAATCCCGGCGGTGCATCGTCAAATGCAACCGTGATGGAATAAGAAGTCTTCTCAGCAACCGTCCCCGTAGGGTTATCCTCGTCCCACGGGCTCGTGCTCTGTTTACTTATCAAAACGAGAACGCCAACTTCTATCTCGCTATCCGGTAGCGTCTCATTGTCCTTGCTCTGTTTTC
>JAUXHM010000008.1 GCA_030621535.1 Candidatus Methanophagales archaeon
AAGTAGCCGTTTGCCCCATCCTTCGGGTACCAACCTCAAGTCTTCACTTCCGCGCATTTTACCACTATGCTCCTCTTGCGTGTCTTTAAAATCGTTCATATCGAGCCCGGTGCCCATCACATAATCCACTATCTCCCTCCTTTCTCTGCTTCCAAGTCCTCGCACCTCTTCGGTCCCTATATGTATGTGATAGCCTCGTGACCCGGAAAAAACCAGTTCTATATCCTTCTCGTGAAATCCGAAATCGTTGAGCATGAAGTCAATCAGTTTCTCTGTTTCTTTTTTCACCTGCACCAGCAAATCCTCATAAGAATACTGTTGGAGCTCTGTTTCGCTCACAATGTGGTCAGCATCAAGGTCAAAAATCAGGTCAGCGCCAAGCCAGCCCTTATTCGCCATATCTGCTGCGGGATATTTGTAAATAGCCGCGGAATGATATGCATGAGCCGGTGCGTTCTCCCTGAGGTAACTCGCTAACTCTTTTTCCGTGGCAAACGATTTGTGCCGCCTCATCACGAGCTTCTCCGGGAAGTAGCGGTCTAAAAAGACGAATCCCCATTCCCGCATCCAGAAATCTTTCGGTATGCTTATCCTCGCACGGCTGTAATACTCTTCAAATTTTGTTCGCACGAATAGTTTTGTTTTTTCGTTCATTTCCCTCTTATGAAGCGAATAAAAAAATGCCTTTCAATTTACCTTAGCCAATTCTCAACTCGTAGACCCGGAATTTTATCAAAGTCGCCATCATCTGAGACAAGAGTGAAGTTTCGTGTATCTGTTATCGCTGCTATCAATATATCCGCATCTCCAATAAGTTCCCCTTTCCGCTGTAATTCTGCGTAGATTTCCGCAGCCCTATCAAAAATAGCTTGATTATCTAATAATACTAAACCGTATTCTTTGCATAGTTGATCAAAAAATTGTAATTGTTTTCGGGCATCTTTAGCTAAAAGTCCACGTTTAATCTCATAATAACTAACCCCATTTATAAAAATATCATCCCCCAGTAAAATAGTTTCCTGAGCTCTCCTTTTCACCTTTTCGTTGCTCTTCATGATAGCGGTGATAATGTTTGTATCCATTATGTATCTCATTTGAAAAGGGGTCTCCGTTTTACTGCCGCCTCAAAAGCTTCGAGCTGTTCTGGAGTTAGATCGTCCAATATCCCGGACATTGCTTCCAGTGCCATAATTTTTCTTATTCTTTTAGTAAGCACATCTTCAGGAATTGATATTCGTTCAAGTGGTAATTTATCTAACAGATCAGATAAAGACTCAAAAAGCTTGTTTTTATCCACTCTTTTGAAGATGCCCTCTTCACTAATTAACTTATCTATCAATTCTGACATCTGTTTTAACAGTTCGTCCCTTTTTCTCCCTCTTCTATAAGATTCTTCAGTGTGAAATGGATATTTTACAATTTCTATATCCCGATATGTTGGCTCATATGCCATCACTCAAACCTCCTTTACATGATTATCTATCAGCACCATATAATTTATATAACGCAATAGTTATAAATAAAATCCTTCTGCTTTTTCACCGTAATATAAAGAGGAAAAAGGAAAAAGAAACATGATAACCATCGTAATCCCGAAGGGCAGTTTAGAAGCCCAAACGCTGCTGCTGTTCAAACAGGCAGACCTGGAAATAAAAGTAACAAACAGGGAATACAATCCGAGCATCGAAGACCCGCGGATAGAGCGTGTGAAGATATTGAGACCGCAGGAAATCCCGGAATACGTTGAGAAAGGGTATTTTGACCTCGGCATCACAGGCAGAGATTGGATTGCGGAAAGAGGCGCGGATGTAGTGGAGATAGCGGATTTGAGCTACAGCAAAATGGCAGAAAAAGAAGGCGCTGTAAAAATTGTCCTGGCTGTGCCGGCGGACCGAACGGAGATAAACGAAGCGAAGGACGTGCCACCGCAAAGTAAAATAAGCACTGAATACCCCAAGCTTACAAAATCGTTCTTTGACAACCTTGGCATTCCTGTGCAGATATTTTTCTCCTACGGCGCTACAGAAGCAAAGGATATGATGGATGGTATTGTCGAACTCACGGAGACCGGGGAAACGCTGCGAAAAAACAACTGGCGGATTATACACACGATACTGGAATCGCACACGAAGTTAATAGCGAATAAGGATTCGTGGAACGACTCGAGCAAGAGGGCGGAGATAGAGGAGATAAAGACGCTTCTTTCCGGTGTGATAGAAGCACGAGGAAAGGTATTGCTCAGCATGAACGTTGCCGAGACTAAATTGAAGGAAGTAATGTCTGCACTCCCGGCGATGAAAAAGCCGACGATTTCACAACTTTACGAGCAGGATTATTACGCAGTTGAAACGGTAGTGAGCAAGCGTGAGGTGAACGTTTTAATACCGAAATTGAAAAGTATGGGTGCAGAGGACATTATTGAGATGAATATAACCAAGATAGTGCAGTGAGTGGATAACCCCACCACTTAAGGTTTGGGTTCTGATTCAGACAACCGGTTCATCAGCACAAAAAATCCCTCTGCCGCTTTATCCAGCGCTCCGTCATGATTCTCTATTATTTTCACCGCTGCCCCGGTAAGACACGCATACGCCATTGACATCGCTCGGTTCATAAACTGATGCTCTTCTATACTGCTTTCTGCCTCTGCGTCTCTTTCCCGTGTTTTGTCCTTCTGCCTCCGTGCAGCTATTTCTTCAGCGGTGGCTTCTATCAGCACGAACTGGTCTGGCTTCAGTTCTCGCAATACATGCTCGGGCAATCCCGGAAGGTACCCCAGCGGCATTTTTATCGTGCAGTGCGTATCTACAATAAGATTCATATTTTCGCTCATCTTTGATATTTTTTTACACGCCCGCATCTGTATCTCACGCTGTTTTTCACCCGATAACGTTCTCACCCCATCCCTATTCGCCACCAATCCGTTTTCCAGTGCCGTTTCATACATTACATCTCCATAATTCACGGATTTGAACACGATGCTTTCTTCTCTCCCTTTCAGTTTTAAATTTAACGCCTCTTCTATCACCGTTGACGACCCGGTACCTGGCATTCCTGTTACGACAATTAAAACCATTTTAATTCCCCTCCTCGTTTATCTGCTTATCTATCACCAGCTATTTAAATCATGTATAGTAGTTGGTAAAGAGATTAAATAAGCGAAAAAATAAAAAATCGGGTGGTCTCTATGACCCTCCGACCTTTTCCCTTTTCTTTATTCAAACACTGCAGCCATCACCATTATCGCACCGATTTTATATTCCCCGTTGCCTTATTTGTTTCCTTCCTCTGTATCTGCCCTAGTGGACGCATGTCGAGCAAAACGCTGTACTCACCGGTATAATCGCCTTCACTCATGGTCAGCTCACCTTCGCCTATCCGGGCACCCTCATAGCGCATAACGGCCATACTAATATGCCCAGCAATGCTCATGTTTTCACTTGGTTCTAAATTCCTTAAGGGACCTACGATATCGGCGTCAAACACTCGATTCCCATCTGTTCCATTATCAACCGACATGTTAACAAGTCGGTAGTGGTTTTCTCCGAGTCGCAGATGCCCTTGATAGATGGGCCGTCCACCTGCTCCCTCGATTTTTGCTTTTAGCTCTTCGATGTTCGTGTCCCCACCCATGAGTTCTCGGATGTATCTCGGTTGAAAGAACCTGCGCTTGACGATATGCACCCTGAGCACGTGGAACTCATCAGCCTCATTTATGGCAAAGCCGTACCCACTGTGAACGATTCTAATTGGTGCTCTCTGAGCTCTGTTTGTAGATATTTCTTCCGCAACTCCACCCGCCGACATTGCCTTCGCTACTTTACCCATTGCATTCTCTTTTTGCACTGGTTGTGACACCGCGACGCCCGTCGCTACGATACTCAGCAACAGCAGCGCTACCACCACGCCCACGCACAAAACCCTTCTTTTTACGTGTTCCATTTTTTGTTACCTCCGTTCTCACCTTGTTTTGAACGATATAAAAGGGTAACACAGAACCGTTCGTTCAAAAAACTGTTCAAACCGTTCATTTTCGTTCACCTTTTGATAAAAACCAATCTGAGAGTTCTATAACGTTCATTCTGCCCCGTTCTTTCTTTATGATTATCTTCCTTCTTTCGAGAGAGCGAATGATACCGGTCAATGACGATTTTGGGATCTCCGTTTCATATCTGAGATCCGCCTGAGTCATTTCTCCGTTGTGTTTGAGCAGCGCATTTATAATCGCACGCTCCCTATCCGTTAGCGTCTCCATTACCCGCAGCATATCTGCTGTAGTTTCGATTACTTCCCTTTTAACCGCGGTCGCCCCCCCTTCGTGGCGAGTGCCCCCGCCCCCTTTTTTCATCCGGGCAATGGCAATGGCGATGATAAGGGCAAGAGTCAAAGCCGCGAGAGCTATCGCGAGTGATAAATAGCCGAAGCTGAACCCGGAACCTGAATCGATGCCCTCGCCTCCTGTTTCCTCGAGCGGCTGCTGGTATTCGATTATGGTCACAGGACTTTCAACGTTACACCCTTGAATATCTATGACGAAGGAATCGTTGGAGATCGCCGTAGAATGAGCAAGTCCCTGTGAGCAGCTGATATCCCCCAGCATCACGCCGCAGGGCAAATAAAAAATCGTATGATATTCGGTATAGCAAGCATAAGCGTCGGTTGTGAAATTTATTGACCATCTGTCCCCGTATTTACATGTTAACGCGTTTGTAAGTGCATATAATTGGTTTGTATCATTGGCATAGGTATATTCAGACAATTCCAAAAAAGGCAGATTGTCGCTATCAATATCTTCGCGTTCGACGTACCCTATTACAAGCGCTTTACCGGTTTCATCCACATAGATGTCCAGAATTAGCTCCTTGAAATAGGTATCGTTAACCGAAGCATAAGGCCCATAATCATCATTATAGCCTGCGGTGGGCGTTGTAATAGCTATGGTTATGATTATAGCGACGAGAAGTTGCAATAAACCCGATTTAGTGTTTTTTACCATCAGTCAATTAAAAACCACTCTGAAAGTATTATAAGATTCGTTCTACCCCACTCTTTCTTCTTGATAAGTTTCCTCTTTTCGAGAGACCGGAGGATAGCGGTCAATGACGACTTAGGAATTTCCGTTTCGTATCGGATGTCCACCTGGAACATCTCCCCTCCGTGCTTGATTAGCGCATTTACAATCGCTTGCTCCCTATCCGTCAGCGTCTCCATCACCCGTGCCATTTCGCGGGTGATTATGATTCCGCCTTTTTCGGTTCTTGGCGCTTCTGTGTGCTCGGTGCTGCCTGTGCCGGTATTGGTGTTGCTACAGGTATCGGTGTTGATGCCGATATTCTGTTGGGCATCTTTTACCCCCCTTATCTTCATAATAGCGATGATAAGCGCCAGCACCAGAGCTAGAGCCAAAACCGAGAGGCCAACGATAGGAATCAAATACTTAGAACTAACAACGCCAGACCAGAACCCACCATCTGCCCCACCCGTCTCCGTCTCCTTAAGTGGTTGCAGGTATTCAATTGAGGTCATAGGCGTTTCAACGTCATAGCCTTGAATATCTACAACAAATGACTTGTTAGACGACATCACAAAATAGTCCAGCCCGTGAGAACACTCGATTTTTGCCAATCGCACATTGCCGGGCAAATAAAACGTTGTATGATATTCAGCATAACAATTATTAGTTGTAAAATTCATCACCCACCGGTCGCCGTACTTCCACGTCAATGCGTTTGTAAGTGCATATAGCTGATTTGTATCGTTCTCATAAATACACTCTGATTCTGACGTTTCTAAAAAAGCTAACGTTTCAACATCTTCCTGTTCCACGTATCCCGTTACAAGTGCTTTGCCCGTTTCGTCCACGTAGATATTCAGAATAAGCTGTTTGGAATAGACATTGGTGTCGTTAACAGAAGCATGAGGGGCATAATCATCATTATAGCCTGCAGCGGGCGTTGTAATAGCTATGGTTATGGTCAAGGTTATAGTTATAGCGACGAGAAGTTGCAATAAACCCGGTTTAGTGCTTTTCATCATCAATCAATTTTGCTGGTGGCTGATTTTTTAACCCACTTCCATCCCTTCTTCCTTCTCACTTGGCTTTCCCGCACCACCCGGCAGCCGCTTCATCTCCTCGGGCACATTCGCTCGCAGTATGTTCGTAGAACGGATATGATAGACCGGGTCGCCGGTCATCGGGTCGTAGTCCTCAGTGCGAATAATGCTGCTCACAACTGTCTTGAACTTTAATGTCGTGCCGTCTTCCAGCTTATATTCGTTCCAGTCCTCTTTTACCGTCTCAAAATCCACGCCCATCGCTTCTACTTCCCTTCCATTTGGTAAACGCACTTTCAATTTTTCCTTCACCCTTTTAATTTTTAGTTCTTTATTCTATATATAAAACATAGTGATTTACCACCGCGGAGAGCGCAGAGTACGCAGAGTTTTATTTTAAATGTGACATCATCAAGCTACTGCTTTTCAAGTACGGCAACGTACCTACTTAAACTTTTATGAACCCTGTATTTGCACCTGTTGAGAATACGGAAGCCGTACTCACGGGAAAGCGAATAAATAGAATCCGAATTAGAAATGACAACCACTTTCCCTCGCTTTTTAAGCACACGATGGAATTCCGCCAGAGCATTTCGATATAGGCTTTCGCGGAACAGCGAGCGTGATTCTGCCGTAAAGTAGCCTACGCCCGATACAAGAGATGACCTGCCATAGGGCGGGTCAGTCACGATGGCATCAACGCTATCATCACGTAATGCCATTTTAGAGGCATCTCCTACAACCAGATTAGCGTACAGCCCATAAAACCGCAAGTTCGCTTCAGCACCTCTCGCCATCTTTTTCTGTACGTCTATGCCCACCAACGTCGTCGCACCCCCTATCAGCCCAGCTTCTATTAATATGCCACCCGTGCCACAAAAAGGGTCAAGCAGAACCCCACCTCCCTCTTTTATCTCACTGAGATTAACGAGAGCACGAGCAATTTTTGGCGTTATAACGCCGGGCAAAAAGAAAGGTCTTAAATGCGGTCTTCGCCCACCAAATTGTTTCTTATCCGTTGAATGCACGAGTGAACATAAAAAACACGTGTTTTTTGCGAACAGAAGAACGAATGTTTTAGCGGGATTCGTGAGGTCCACTTCATATCCTTTGCGTTTTATGATTTCACCTGCTTTTCGCTCTAAATCCCTTTTCGATGACAGCGGTCGTTTTCCTTCGGACAGAAACAGAGGCGTGTCTTTTTGTTTAACACGCACGCGCACGGCAAATGTACGCTCTTGTTTCATAATGCCGTGTATATCCGCATTTTTAATGAGTGCCAATATGTCCTCCGCTTTCTCGGGTTTTGGCTTGCTCTCACCTCGTATTTCGTATATGTAGTGCGTCATTCCCAGCCGCCTTGACAGGACGTTGAATGTTTTACCGCCTGGCGAGAGTTGTGCGTCAACCACCAGTATTCCATCCGAGAACGTTTTCTCCGTATACGGGATGTTTAAGGCACGCAAACATGCTAAAACCTCTGATTTCGGTAGTGTTTCGTGCTCCCCCGATAGCTCAAAAGCGAGTTGCATTTGGATTAATCTTTTATTAAAAATTATAAAAAGGAAATTTACTGTGTTTCAAACATAAACTGATGGAAAAGAAGATCAGACTATCTACACCGCTGGAAGAGGAAGAAATAAGGAAGTTGCAGTTGGGTGACATTGTGTATCTCAGTGGCGACGTATATACTGCGCGGGACAAGGCACACCATAGAATCATAGAATATGAAAAGAGGGGGGAGGAAATACCCATTAGGAAGGGTGCCGTGATTTACCATTGTGGGCCGCTCGTGCGGAGGCAGAGGAGCATAGACCGAGGCGAATGGGAAATAGTAGCTGCAGGTCCCACCACCAGTGCGAGAATGGACGCTGTAACACCCGCAGTAATAGAAAAGCTGCGGATTCGTGCCATAATAGGAAAAGGCGGGATGGGCATTCACACGAGAGATGCGATGTGTAAATATGGCTGTGTGTACCTCGCGATAACCGGCGGTGCAGCGGTTTTAGCTGCCACACAGATAAAAGCTATAAAAGCAGTATATTGGGAAGACCTCGGTATGGCTGAAGCGGTCTGGCATCTTCTTCTTGATGATTTCGGGCCTCTGGTGGTCTGTATAGATGCAAACAGAAACAACTTACAAGAAAAAATAGAAGAAGAAGCGAGAAGAAAAGTTCTTGCTTACCTGACTGCGTTCAGGTAAATCTGTGTCTCAACGACGCTAACCTAACCCGAATTTATTTTGACATAATCATAAGAAAGGTCGCACCCCCATGCGGTCGCTTCGCTTTCCCCCATCCCCAGGTCCACTTCAATAAATATCTCCTTATCCTTCATTACCTCTCGCGGCACACCCGACAAATCCATAAATTCCCCGTTCTTCACCGCTGAAATCTTATCCTTATCCTCACCTTTTAACCCTATGAATATTCTGCTCGGGTCAACGTCGCTAACGGTAGCGCAGCTTCCGATAGCTGCTATTATACGACCGCACATAAAATCTGGGCGTTCACCAAAAATAGCGCTTTTCACTAACGGGCTTCGGACTATTGACTTTGCTGCTTCTTTTGCATCCGCAACAGACGCTGCCCCTTTTACCCGCGCTTCGATAAACTTTGTCGCCCCTTCCCCATCCCTTGCGATTAGCTTCGCGAGCTCTTTGCATACGAAATTCAACCCTTCTTTAAAATCACCCTCACTTATCGCCCCTCCCTGACCCGTGGATACGAGCAATACCAGGTCGTTCGTACTCATGTCACCATCCACAACGACCATATTGAATGAATTCGCAACGGCATCCTCAAAACTCGCCCTCTGTATTTCTTCACTCAGCCGAGCATCGGTATAAATAAAAGAGAGCATCGTGGCAGTAGCAGTAGCTAAATGAGGAAATATCATTCCTGAGCCTTTTGCTATTCCCGCTATTACCACGCGCTCTTCATTGTCCGTATCAATACGTATTGCTTGTTCCTTATAGAAGGTATCGGTGGTCATTATAGCCTTCGCTGCGGTCGTACTGCCTGCCGCTTCGGATGTTAGCCCTTTCACCACGTCTCCGAGTTGCCTTTCTATTAACTCCATATCTAATTGTTTCCCGATGGGACCCGTAGATGCAACCGCTATCTCTTTTTCATCTACTCCCAACGAATCAGCAGCGAGTTCCGCCATTTTTTCTGCGTTCCTCATTCCCTGCTCGCCGGTAAAGCTATTTGCACAACCGCTGTTTGCAATTATTGCCTGTATTTGCCCTTCACTTCTCTCAAGCTGTCGCTTTGTAAACAGAATAGGCGCGGCTTTTATTTTGCTCGCTGTGTACATACCTACTGCTTGCCCTTGCCCTTCTATCAATGCTAACCCATTATGCCCCTCTTTTATCCCGTATGCTCGTACTCCTCTCACTGCGCATAGTCCGCCTCGTACTGTTTCTATCTTCATCTCTACCTCTATCGCTACATACAACTGGATATAATATCAGATTTCTTTTTCTTTGGTAAAGCTTTCGTATACCATTATCCTGCTCTCGTGGAAATTTATATTTAAAACATCTGAATAATAAGTGAGGAGTGGAATAGTGTGGTGAAGTAAGGTAAGGAAAGGTGAGGTAAAGTAAAAGTAAGGTAAACGAAAAGTAAAGGGGGCTCGTGGTCTAGTTGGTTATGACACCGCCTTCACACGGCGGAGGTCATGCGTTCGAATCGCATCGAGCCCATCTCCATCATAAGATGACTTTTATCTTTATCTTTTACTATACCATATAAGATACCATGCACATACATATACAAACTGGCAGAACCCGTTTGTTTATGTTGCCAAGAGGGATAGCAAGGTGTAGAAAAGGCAAAGGTAATGGTGAAATCAAAAGATAAAAGAGGAGGAGAAGGAACCTTAAAGGAGGGAAATAAAATGCATGATGTAGATACAACAAAATATATGGTTCACGCTAACATCACAGCTGAAGGTTTTGTTGAAAAATCCGATGTGGTTGGCGCAATATTTGGTCAAACAGAAGGTCTGTTAGGTGATGAGTTAGACCTGAGAGACCTGCAGAAGAGTAGTAGAATAGGCAGAATCGAGGTGAATATAGAGTCGAAAGGGGGGAAATCGCGCGGTGAAATACTTGTCCCCTCTGGTCTGGACAAGGCGGAAACTGCGATATTAGCCGCTTCCTTAGAGACGATAGACCGAGTCGGCCCGTGTATTGCACACGTGGAAATCACAGGGTTAGAGGACATAAGGGCGACGAAAAGGAGACGAATAACCGAGCGAGCAAAACTACTGATGCGCGAAATTATCGAGACGAGCATTGACAGTGAAACAATGGTGAGTGAAGTGAAGCAGGCGGTGAGAATGGAAGAAATAACCAGCTATAAAGGCCTGCCCGCAGGACCGAACATAGACAGTTCGGATGCCATACTGATCGTAGAAGGACGTGCAGACGTGTTAAATCTGCTTAAATACGGGATAAAAAACACGATTGCTGTGGAAGGTACAAACATATCGCCTATCATACCCAAGCTAAGCAAAAGGAAGACCGTTACTGCTTTCTTTGATGGTGATAGAGGCGGTGACCTCATATTAAAAGAGCTTTTACAGGTTGCAGATGTTGATTACATCGCCATATCGCCAGAAGGGAGAAGCGTAGAGGATATGACGTACAAGGAAATATCAAAAGCATTGCACAATAAGACATCCGTAGAGCAGCAGGGATACGAGAAAGAGAAAAAGGAGCAAGAACCGAAGCAAGTTCAAAAACCGCAACCGAGGATAATACAAAGAAGGACCGGCAAGGTTAAGGAGGAGAGAGGAGGGGCGGAGGAGAAGATAATGAGTCCCTTCAAAACCCATCTGCAGGAGCTTGGAGGTACGTTTAAGGCACGGCTATTAGACAAAGAGAAGAAAATAATAAAGGAGACCACCGTGAGGGAGCTGGCGAACGAACTAAAAGAAACGACCGAAAACGCGAAAAGTGTGGTGTTTGACGGTGTGATAACACAGCGAATCGTGGACCTTGCAAAGGATAAGAATTTGGACTATGTCGTAGGAATAAAAATGGGAGACGTGACTAAAGTACCCACCTCGCTGAAGATACTAACCGCAGACTCGGCTTGATGGAATGGCACTATCTAAAAATCAAGTGGATTTATCACCGCGGAGAGCGCAGAGTACGTAGAGTTTTTAGACGGGTTTCAATCATTGCTCAGGTTTTCTGATGCCTTTGCGTGCTCTGCGGTGAAATTTTAGTGTTTGGGATTTAGGATTTCTTGAACTTACTTATCGGATGTATCCCAGTTCCTCTTCACGAACCCTTGGAATCTGTGCTTGCTCCATCTCCTTCAGTCGTTCGACCACCTTTTCCATCTCTTCTGCGCGGTCTTCCAACGCCTGCATAGGTATTTCAAGATTCAATGCACGACCAAGGATTTTGAGCACTGCTTGCGCACTTTTGGGGTCCACCAGATACCCCGAGGTGAGACCGAGCAAACAAACTGCAGGGATACCTCTCTGCCCGCCAAGACCTAATAGAAGTCCCGATGCACCCACGATACTGCCCCCTGGCTCTTCCTCCCTGAATTCTACACCGTATTTCTTCATCTCCTCTACAAGTTCAGCATCATTCACAGCCCCGAGCACCATTTGTTTCTCCACGAGCTGACCTATTCCATAACCACCAAGCGTGTATATACGAGAAACGCCGTATTGCTGCGCAATGTCAAGAAGTGTCTCAGTTATAATATAATGCCCCTCGTTTGTAACGCTCTGCTGGTCACCACTGACGATTAACAAATCCAGATTCTTTGATTTCCACGCATATACCTCGTTTTTGCATAAACTGACTGTCCCATCGTCGTTTACCAATACCAGAGGAGGGAAATGCCACGAATAAATCTCCACTATCTTCTTGGCGCCAAGCTCCTGTATTATATGCTCAGCCACTAATTTACCCACGTTTCCTACGCCTGGAAGCCCCTCTATCATTACGGGCTTGTTCAGTTTCACCTTCTTTAGCTCATGCACTTCTATCTCTTCCATATTTCATCATCCTTCTGTATTTCCCATACGGGTCTTTAGGGGAAAACCTTGGAGGCGTTGTTTCCTTCGTTCTTCGCCCACATCGCCCACATATCTCTTTCAGTGTGTATTCCCCGCATGCCTCACACTTTCTTATCTTTGACATAAATATTTTTTATAAGATAAGCTTTTTCATTTTTTTTAAAAAAACGCTCAGAAAAAGCCGCGCTTTAATTTAAGAAATATTTCTGTAAAACTCCCCGGTCCCTTCTTTACTCTTTATCTCTTCAATGGCTGCATTCGCAGCGTCACTTAATACGTTCTCTGCCTTTTTATAATCGGGTGCGGTAACACGTATCTTATATCTCGGCGCCGCTATATAGGAACATTCCACCTTGACGGCTTTTGTATCTGTATCTGTATTTGTGCTTGTACCAGCTACCTTTTCCGCCGTCTTCAGCACCTTTTTTATTATTTCCACACCGTCGGACAAGGGACAGGTTAGCTCTACATAGCCCATTATTTGCACTGACGGGATTTTAACGTTCGCAACTGCCACTTCGTGTATGGCATCTACATATTCAGGATTTATTCCAAGTGGAGTCAGTGCTTCTTCGCCTACCTTTACAACCTCTACAAACGCATCGTATAAACTGCCGTAGGTATCCACTAATTCCCGCTCAACCTCATCGAGTTCCTCACTGCCGATTTTGACGGCGGTAGATGACGAAAGAGCAAGCGAGAGCAGATTCTTTACTTTGTTTTCTCGTTTCCACTCTTTTATCCTCTCCTTTTTTTGACTTTCCTTTACCGCCTTTAAGGATAGGTCTATATGCCCTCTTTGAGCATCCACGTGCAGTACTTTACATACTATCTTCTGCCCTTCCCGGACATAATCCCTGAGATGTTTCACCCAGCCAGAAGCTACCGCAGAGATATGGATCAGCCCCTCCTTTCCTCCGTATTCCTCGAGCCCGACGAACACCCCGAAGGTCTTAAGCTCTTTTACCGTGCAAACTACAAACTCATCCTTCTCTGGCCATTCTTCCTTTATTATATCCATGGTGGTTTTATATGATATTTTAAATGTGACTATTCAAAGACATTTATTATCCTGCTTTTTATCTCTGCTTTTCCTCCTTTCGGCACAACCAGGGTTCTCCCGCAGACGTTACATTTTACACTCGTGGATGCATGGTCAAAAACGACCTGCTCATTTTCGCAATCGTCACACTTCACCATTATAAACCTGCTTCTCGTTTTCTTCTCGTTTTTCATTTTATGCCCGCCTTCTCCTCTTATTGAAGATATCTTGTTTTCTTTAATAAGATTTAATAAGGGTTACTTATAACTTTAAGAAGGTTTGATTCCTTAAAGAAAAATGGGCGAAGTGGGATAGGGTAAAAAGGCATGCTCTTCGTCATGACTGACCTACTGTCTCAATGCGGACTGATCACTTGGTCTTTTCGCCTGAATATCGCGGGAAGGTTTTGCTCGGCGATGTGGTAGAGGCAGCGGAAGAAATCATTAATGAGGAGAAAGATGCATCTTTCAAAACAGGATACATAACTCTATATACAAAACTTTTTCACGCTCACAAGTCCCGTACTTAAGTTATGAGGTATGTGACTTAGGCTTAATACAGTAGAAGAATGAAGAGCGTAGGTGATGATTGAAGTTCGTCCGGAAGGATGTAGATGGAGCCGATTCGGATATAACACTGAATAGGCGGGATATGCGAAGTAAGTTCGAATATATAACTTTACATTAACTATGGCGTTAGAATAAACAGGAGATGATTGCTTATGGACAAAATCAAAATAGGAATTGTAGGAATTGGTAACTGCGCAAGTTCATTACTCCAAGGTATTGAGTTCTATAGAAATAAAGATAGCAAAGAGGCTATCGGCTTGATGCACTGGGACATCGGTGGTTACAAGCCCTACGGCATTGAAGTGGTAGCTGCCTTTGACATTGACAAAAGAAAAGTCGGAAAAGATGTGTCTGAGGCGATCTTTGAACTTCCAAACTGCACGACCGTGTTCTGCAATGATGTACCCAAAACAAATGTGAAAGTGAGGATGGGCAAGATACAGGATGGTTTTTCAGACCATATGAAAGATTATGACGATAAATATACATTCGTTTTAAGTGATGAAAAGGAAGCATCTAAAGAAGACGTAATCAATGTATTAAAGGAATCAGGGGCTGAGATACTTTTAAGTTATCCTCCGGTGGGTTCTG
>JAUXHM010000135.1 GCA_030621535.1 Candidatus Methanophagales archaeon
CCGTACAATTTAATTTCCGCTTTTTCCTGCGGATGTTCCAGATTCATTTTTTATTCAGCGGATTCCACTGCCCGCGGGCACTTCTTTATCCGGGTGTAATAAAATCGGTTTCCCGTTTACATCTACAGCTAAAATCATTCCCTGACTTTCCACGCCCATGAGCTTTGCAGGCTTCAGATTAACCAGAACGGGAACGAGTTCGCCAATCAAACTCTCTGGGTTGTATTCTTCTGCAATTCCCGCAACCACCTGTCGCTGCTCATTTCCAATGTCTACTTCAAGTCGGATTAATTTCTTGCTTCCTTCTATTCGTTCCGCATTCGCTATCCTACCAATCCGCAGGTCGAGTCTTGCAAACTCGTTTATGTCTATTATCTCTTTATTTCCCATTTCTCTCGCCTCACTCGCATAATTATTGTCATTCCAGTAATAAATAGTAATTAATAAACCACGAGATTCCACGAGATTAACACAACACTTTTTCTTTTTCATAAAAAGAAAACCTGTGCTAAAAGAAAAAACAAAAAAAGTTTTCTTTGGTAAATTAATAAATAATCTCGTGGAAATCTGTGTAATCTTGTGGTTAATAATTTTTAGAATGGCTATACTCTTACTCTTTCAGTTTTTTCCGCTGATACCCGGAATATATCGCCCCAAGCGGGTTATGAGCGAGAACGCGGTCTTTTACCGCAAGTGTTGTCACCGGCGCCTCGGAGTATTTTGTGAACAGTGTGTCATGTCCCATACACAATCCAAGAATGACGTTCAAGTCCGTCTTTTCTTTGTTGAATATTTTTGCCTGTCCTATTGGGTTGCACATCGCCTCTTTTCTAAATGTTTGCACTTGTTCCAACTCGAAATCTGATTTGTCAATCCCGCATACCTTGCAGCAGACCGAAGACACATCGAAGTGTTGAGATAGAATATCGCATATTATTTCCGCCTCATTTTGCAGTCCTATGCAGAATGCAACGCCCAATTTCTTGTAGCCCATCGCTTTCGCATATAAAATCAGCTCCTCTATGCGGTTTTTCTTCATGTAATACCTTGATTCAATACGTGCAGAAACGCTGAGCGACTTGATAACTTCAGCATCGCCTTTATATGCTCCCCTGACATCCTCTGCGATTCCCGTGCAGTCCTTGCCCGTATAGCACGCTTTTTCCTTGCAACCCGCACAATTCATAATCTTATATAAAGAATATTTTAAGTTATTGTTATGGTATCAAATGTGGAAAATTATGACGTCGTTGTAATAGGTGCGGGGATTAGCGGTTTATTATCCGCTTTAGCATTGTCAAAGGAAGGTAAAAGGGTATTAGTTCTGGAAAAAGAGAGTTATCTTGGCGGCGTCTGTAGGTCTTACGAGGTTAATGGATACCATGTTGATACCGGAGTACACGCCATAACAAGATTGGAAAAGGGCCCATTAAGAGAGCTAATGAATAAATATTTTGATGTCATTCCGAATTTCGTTCCTTTTGGAACGTATTATGTACGGATTGGTGGAGAAACCAAACCATTCCCGTGGAGCATTAAAGACTGGCTTATGTTTGATTTACTGCCTACTAAAGATAGGTTGCTGCTCATGAAATCGCTGTTTAATGCATTATATCTGTCGAGTATTGGCAGGGATTTATCCACCGTCTCTATAAGCGATATACTCCCGGATAAAATTTCAATTACAGGTAAAACGTTCCTAGATTGGCTCTCTTACTTTATGGTTGGCACGTCTATAGAAAATGCTCCTGTATCAAGATTCATAGATAATAAAAATCATAAACCAAACGCACTACCCTACGTGGGGAAGATATACAATCTGCTTATCGCAGAAGGAGCTACGGATCAAGGCTATCCTGAAGGGGGTCTTCAGTCCATCGTTGATTCTATCTTAAATTCTTTCCCTCCAGGCAAGGTTGAAATTAAAACCAATGAGGAAGTATTACGGATTCCGGCTCAGGGCACCGAGAGAATAGAAGGGGTGATTACCGAAGAGGATAGTTATGATTGCAACACCGTGATTTACTCGGGACTCGCTTCGAATCTGCCTGACCTGATTGATAATTTACCAAAGGCGTATGTCGAAAATTTAAGGACTATCAAGAAGGTTAATTCCTTAACCATCTGGCTTGGTCTGACAAAAAACTTCTTTAACAATCACGGTTCCGAGATGTGGATTGATTCAAACCCTTATGCGTGGGTCGTTCCAACGTCAAATTATGACTACAAATTAGCACCAGAAGGAAAGCACCTTGTTGGTTTTACATTTATATTACCTGATGAATACAATGCCTCAACCTCGAGGAAAAAGGCGTTGGATACCATTATAAACACCATCCCGGATATTGAAAGGTGTATAGATATGATTCATTATCAAGAACTAATTCCAGAAAAGGCATGTTGGGCTATTAACGCGGGCTTTGGAGGTGTAAAAACACCAATAAGAAATTTCTACACGGTAGGAACAGACGCAGAAGAAAGAAGTGCGGGCATCAGTAGAGCCGCATATTCTGTCTTAAGGTGCTTGGACATCATGAAATCCGATAAAAATTTGTAATAGAATCCTCCACAGGAAAAAATAAATTATAGACGCAGATTAACACAAACCTTTCTTTCAAAAAGAAAGCTTTACCAAAGAAATCTGTTTTTCTTTTAGCACAGGTTTTCTTTTTTTGAAAAAGAAAAAGTGTTGCGTAAATCAGAGTAAATCTGTGTCTCAAATAGAAGGGGGTTATACTTTATATACAATGACAACAGCGCATTTGCATTGCGTAAAAGTGGAGAGGCGAAGAGGTGAACAGGTAAGGAGAGCATTGAAGGAACTCGAACTGCTGAGAACTGATGCAAAGATAGCTTCCGATATTGATTTTATTTGTTTGCCTCTCATCCGGGAGCTAAAAGAAGAGGAAATAGGTGAAATAGATTTTACGGAACTTTTTACAGCTGAGTTTGTGCTATTAGAACGGAGGAAAAGCATAGAAGACCTCGTTGGGTTCAAACCCTCTTATGAAATGGTGGGGGATATAGCGGTGCTAACTGCTGTGGATTTAACCGGGGAGAATGAACAGCTCGTAGCACATGCGCTAATGAACCTGCATAAAAACATTAAAGTGGTTGCAAAGCGGATTTCCCCTGTCGAAGGTGTGTTCAGAAAACGGAAACTGGAAATAATCGCAGGTGAGAACAGAACAGAAACGATGCATAAGGAGAATGGATGTAGATACAAGCTCGACCTGGAAAAGGTTTATTTTAATCCGCGGCTGGCGAGTGAACGAAACAGGGTGGTATCGCAGGTCGGGCGCAACGGAGAAGAGGAGATAATAGACATGTTCGCAGGGGTCGGTCCTTTCTCCATACAAATCGCTAAACGTGCACCTCAAAGCCACGTTACCGCGATTGACGCCAATCCCGATGCGATACGCTATCTCATAGAAAATATCGAACTGAATGGTCTGAGAAACGTAGAAGCGATGGAGGGCGACATAAGAGAAA
>JAUXHM010000156.1 GCA_030621535.1 Candidatus Methanophagales archaeon
ATTTCGCAGTTCCTTTCTCGCCTCGGATAAGTACCCCGCCTATACGGGGGTTAATGGCATTCAAAATAAGCGCTTTCTTCATCGTATCTTGCCCTACAATCGCAGTAAACGGCAGTATCGCCC
This sequence comes from Candidatus Methanophagales archaeon, assembly GCA_030621535.1. Lineage (GTDB taxonomy): Archaea > Halobacteriota > Syntropharchaeia > Alkanophagales > Methanospirareceae > QEXZ01. Next base: position 124 of record JAUXHM010000156.1, read on the forward strand.
TTCTAACATGGTGTGTCATTTTTTATCCACCTATTTTATTTGTGACTATTTACGATAACATATTAACATTGACACCATATAAGGTTTTCGATATTTATTTGATAAAACTTTTTTCTGTATTGTTTGATTTTTAAATGAAAAAAGAGAGGGTATATCGAAAAAATAAAGGGAATATAATTCAAAATTGTGGCTATTGATTAATGCAAGTGATGAGGAATTGAAGTGGTAGAATACTAACAGAAAAAGATTGGCGTGCAAAGCAAATGCCTATAATATCAATAACACTATTATGAATATCACATCTATAACAAGCGTAGTTGTAGCATTTATCGCAACCGTCTTGCTCCCCAGCTTAGGACCAAACAGCGACACATGCAAGGGTAAAGAATGTTTTGCAAATCTTGCCGAGAATGATACTACCGTGCCCAGGAATAGCGCAATTAGCACACTTTTTGTTGTTATCAGTCCTTCAGCCAGAAGGCTACCTGCGAGGATTATCCCGGCATAAGTGTTTACAATCGCCGTTGCACTAATCAAAGCGACTCCACTCTCCAATCCTAAAATGTTCGTAAGCGGTTCCAGGATCGCAGAAACTCTATCGAACAAGTTCAGCTCCATCGCCACGGATACCAGAAACAGGGTGATGAACATCAGGGGCACAATCCTTTTGAGCATGTTGCATGTGCTTTTAGCGCTTTTATTCAATGCCTGTTTTTTGTCATCCTCTGGTGCTTTATCACGATTGGTAGCAGCAATAGCAGAACGTTTTTTCGTGTCTTTTAGCCATATTCTTGCAAGGAATATCCCAAAACATGTTTTCAGGAATGCCGCGAGCCCTACCAGGCACACATAGATTGCCCCTGTAGTTAACCCGAGAATAGGAATCACCACTGGTATGAAATATGTGAAGAGGTGAGAGAGGATGCTAGGAAAAGAGCTGATTAACGTGGTTGCGATTACCTCGCGCTCAGAAATAATTCGCTCGTTCAGTCCGTCCACGAGCATGGAGTAACCGGCAGTAGTGCTAAACGTGCAGGTTACCACAGAAAGAGCAGACACTGCACTGATATTCGCTTTACTGGAGATTGGTTTGATCAACCGGTCAAATTTTCGCATTAGCCCCAGATTAACCGCGAAACTCGTTGCAAATATGCCTATTGCTATGACCGGGACAATTCTCAACATCCAACAAAGGGCATATATCAGCGGAGTATATATAATCTCCATCATATTAACGTAAGGTTTTTATACTCTTCAAACATTTCCGGCTCCGCAATCAGTATTCTCTATTTCTTATCTCACCTGACACAGCATCTGATGTCCTCTTCTTTTTGTTTTCCCCTTCTGCTTCATTCAGTTTTCCCAATAGAATATTCTGTATAATCTATCTTGTGAAATCTCGTGGTTCTATACCTATTCTCCCTTTTGCATCTTTTTCACCTTTGCATCCAGGACCTTAAAATCCTCTATTGGCATCACATCTATCGCACCACCCTGGAAATCGCCTTTCACATCGCCCATCTTCTCTTCTATCCACCCCTCCATCTCGAGGTATGCGCTCTTCAATCCTTTTATCACTTCATCATCGGCGTCCCATAGCCCACGTTCATAAGCCTCCAACAATCTCCTTCCGACCTCTTCCAACGCCCAGGGGTTGTTCTGCTCAAAGAACTCCCTCATCTCTTTATCCAATACGAACGTCCTTGCAATATCATCGAATATCCAATCATCTACCTCCTGCGTGGTCGCTTCCCAGCCGTAAACCCTTCCTATCCGCTTTGATATGTCACCAGCACCTTTGTAGCCATGACGCTTCATCCCCTCTATCCATTTCGGATTCAGCAACTTCGACCGGACAACCCTTCTCACCTCGTCTGCAAGGCTCCGTACTTCTATTTTGTCCCGGTCCCTCGTATCACCATAATATGCGTGCACATCATTCCCGGAAATCTCCTTCGCCGCAGTTGTTAGACCGCCATGAGTCCCGAAATAGCAACAGCAGCCCAATAGATCGTATTCATCTGTAACTGTCTTATTGAATGTGAGGTTAACAGTTTCGAGCTGCGCAACGAGCGTGTCCTGCGCTTCGGCACCAAAAAAGCTCTTCCCGTATGCATATCTGCTCCAATGCACAAACACATCTGACAGGTCTTTATCCTCCTTCCACGCAGATGCATAGACCGCTAAATTCACGCCGTTGCCATACGTGCCAGGCTTACTTCCGAATATACGTGCATATTCTGTCTCATTTTCTGTTGTATTCCTCTTCTCCGTGTCCAATGCATGTTTTCTCACATAGTTCTCTTCTATCCACCCTTCCATCTCGAGGTATGCGCTCTTCAATCCCGCAATCACTTCTTCATCTGCATCCCATAGCCCACGTTCATAAGCCTCCAACAATCTTCTTCCGACCTCTTCCAACGCCCAGGGGTTGTTCTGCTCAAAGAACTCCCTCATCTCCGTATCCAATACGAACGTCCTTGCAATATCATCGAATATCCAATCATCTACCTCCTGCGTGGTCGCTTCCCAGCCGTAAACCCTTCCTATTCGCTTTGATATGTCACCAGCACCTTTGTAGCCATGACGCTTCATTCCAGCTATCCACTTCGGATTCAGCAACTTCGACCGGACAACCCTTCTCACCTCGTCTGCAAGGCTCCGTACTTCTATTTTGTCCCGGTCCCTCGTATCACCATAATATGCGTGCACATCATTCCCGGAAA
>JAUXHM010000098.1 GCA_030621535.1 Candidatus Methanophagales archaeon
ACGTAAATCAATGAAAACATTGGTGACAACAAAAATGGTAAAAGTATCTTTGGATTTGGAAGAGGGGTTGCATAAAGCGATAAGAAAGAAAGCGATAGACAAAGGGATAACAATGAAGGCACATATAATTGAACTTATCGAAAAGGGCAAAAGAGTAGAAGAAACAGAGGATATAGAAAAGACTGAAGAGTAGTTGACTATTGAATAAGCAGATGAGGTAGAAGGGGGTACCCAAATCAAAAGTATAAAGGTAACTGATGGTATAAAGAGACATAAAAGTATAAAAGTTACGAAGATTGTCCGGGTTCAAATGCATGTCATATAATATAGAATATATGACACAGGTATTGGAAAACGGCTTAAAAAAAATTATTCGCAATTCAAAGGGGTTTTAGACGACTTAAAATTTTATATGACACGAAGGCACGAAAAAGAGGAGGATTATATGACATTAAGAGTATGTTATTACAATACCCTTAACATCTTTTATACCATCTACCACTTTTAATTCTTTGAATACAAAAATGTAATTGTTATAAATGGTACAAATAGTACAAATAGTACAAATACAACAAGTGCTGTGAATGTTACGGGTGGTATTACGACATGTAAATATATAATTTCGCGTTTCAGCATTGCTTTCATCTGTATTTGCATTCTCAGCGAATTTTTCGCCTACCCACAATGTTATTTATTAGTAACGTCTTTTTCTTTCGTCATATCGCAAATATGAGCTCAATTTTGTTCTTATTGTGAAAGAAAAAGTTTCCGTGAAAATCGGTGTAATCTTGTGGTTAGGTTAGCACCTTTTGGAATGCCCCCACGGGCACTGTCTAAAAATCAAGTGATTTATCACCGCGGAGAGCGCAGAGTACGCAGAGTTTTAAGACTGTTCCGATCATTGTTTAGGTTTCTGGTGCCTTTGCGTTCTCCGTGTGCTCTGCGCTGAATTTTGAGGATGTAGTAATTTCACTGGAAACATGTTTCGGATAGAGCCCTCAAACCCAATTAATTTCGGTTTTTACGCTCTTCCTAATCTTTTTAGGGTTTGCTATTTATACACCTAACAGCCATACATATCATTGAAGGTATGAGGGGTGAGTTGTCAGGTGTGAGCGTACCTCAAACCTAACATCTCAAACCTGAAACCTTATACAAACACAGGAGGGATAAAAAATGGCAAACGTGATTTTGGTATTTGGTTCGACAACGGGGAATACGGAAATGCTGGCGGAGCACGTAGCAGCGGGGCTTGAGCAAGGGATGGCGTCGGTAACGGTGAAGAACGTGACAGAAGCAAGTGTTGATGAGCTCGCGGATTATGACGCGATTGTATTCGGGTGCTCTACGTGGGGCGAGGGCGACTTGCAGGATGATTTCGTGGATTTCCACGAAGCGATGGACGGCGTATCGCTGAAAGGTAAAAAAGCTGCGGTTTTTGGCCCAGGCGATAGCGAGGAGTACGCTGATTCGTTCTGCGTGGTGGTAGATATGCTCGAAGAAACGCTGAAAAAATGCGGTGCGGAAATTGTCGCCGAAGGATTCAAGGTTGACGGGGAGGTTGAGCCCGCATTTGGAGATGCCGAAGCATGGGGATTAAAGGTTGCTAAAGCGCTTTAACTTTGCTTTAATTCCCTTTTTTATTTTTCCACGCCGGCGGCGAAGCGAGCGGATGCAAGGTAGAAGATGAAATATGGATGTACTTACGCATCATATACAGGAATATAAAAAGGGCTTGAGAACACTTGTCCTTCATACGGCAAGAGCATCGAACAGGACTGCGATTGAAAAGAGGCTGAACTGGGCAATGATAGATTATTATATTCAAGAAGTGAATGAGAAGAAGATAAATGTCTTTTTCGGCGATTCTATCTGCATTGATGTCATCAAGCAGATAAATTTCACGTCATTGTCAAACCTGACGGATGAGGAGGACTTTATTCTTGGCACGATGCTGGGCTATGCCAGATTAAAGCAGTGTGAACGCTATCTTAAAAGGAAATACAGCGGGGGCAGTATAGAAAAGGGGAGTAGCAAACATGTACCTCCGTCTCGGACAGGCGCAATAGGGGTCGTCGCGTAATCATTCATTTTGCTATATCCTTAAATTCCACCGTAGAGTTCACGGAGAATGCAGGGGCACAAAAAAAAAACATAAGTAATGATTGAAACAGTCTTTTAAAACTCTGTGGTCTCTGCGCTCTCGGCGGTGATAAGCCACTTGATTTTTAGACTGTGTCGGCGTTGGATTCTCTGGAGAATGTATCTTACTATGCTAAAAGCGGTAATATTTGACCTGGACGGTGTATTGTCAGATTCGGTCGGGCGGGATATAGCCATAACGGTGGCGGCATACAAAAAATTTGGGTATTATATCACGGAATTTGATGAGCAATTTGTCATTGGTCGGCATCCTGCGGACCGTATCGCTTTCTTTGCCGAGGAATTCGATATTCCAGAGGAAAAGCAACGATTGATAGTAGAGGAGGAGAAAAGACTTTATCGTGAACTCTGGGATACGACATCTAAACTATTTCCCGACGTGAAAGAAACGTTGGATACTTTCAAGAGCAAAGGAATAATTCTTGCTCTTGCAACTACATCCACAAGAGATTCGGTAAAAAGATTTATACAAAAGTTTCGTTTAGAGGGCTATTTCAAAGTGGTTTTAACGAGAGAGGATGTATCAGAACGAAAACCGAATCCCGAAATTTATATTAAGGCGAGGAATGAACTCGGTTATAACCCCGATGAAATAATTGTCGTAGAAGATACGGAAATAGGCGTGAGTGCAGCAAAATCCGCAGGATTGAAATGCGTAGCTATCCCGAATCGATATACAAAGAAGCAGGATTTCTCAAAGGCAGATTTTGTCCTCGAATCAATTGCTGAGCTTTCCAAGATAATTTAATCCTTTCAGGCGTTGTTTTTATTTCTGTCGAATCTTTTAGGGTAATCATTTTTAGTAGACAAAAGGTATCACTTTTTTGGTTGTCCTTTTACAATATTCCTCCCACTTCTCTCCAAACACCTCGTGAAGCATCTTCTCTTCCTTCGGAATGCGCAACAACATCAACGCCGACATCAATACCGCCAGCACCAGACCCGCAATAGAAAGAAAAATCAGGGCAACTCCGAATACCCACTGGATAATCCCGCTGTATCTCGGGTGCCTCATGTATCTAAAAGGACCGTCAGTAACTAATTCGTGCTCTTCCTGTACTGTAACCAGCCAACTAAACTGCTTTCCTAAATGGAATGGAGCCCAAACCATGAAAATATAGCCAACAAGAAAGATGATTAGCCCAAAATAACGCAAAATATCTCCTCCACCCATAACAAGAAAATTATGGCTATCTGAATAAGGAGCAATAAATATTATCAGGAATCCAATTAAAGTAGGCAATGCTACACCTACCAATTTCTCTTTAGGGTCTTCTTTTTCTCCCTTTTTAAAAAGATCTACGTTAAAATTATCTTTGAACAACATGGTCACCGTATTCACGCCAATCGTAACCCCAAATAGAATTAGCCTTGCAGGGTGCGAGAAAAAGGCACCTACATCATCAAGTCCCCAGCCAAATAGAATTAATGCTGCGTAAACTACACCAAAGATAATGGCTGGCATCACTTTTTTAAACATTTTCTTTACTCCTTTCAGCAACGACATACAATAATGCCATTCTATCTTCTGGATGTTTTATCCGTTCCTTTTTTACAACAGTAAAACCTGATTTGTTTATAAAATCAGCAAATTCGTCCAAATTTAACTTATGAAAAACGGGAAGTTGCCCAATTATTGTAGAAATTGTTAATGCAATTTTAAATTTAAAAGATTCTCCAACTCCAACTATTATAGCAATAAACCGGCCTTCTGGTTTTAATACTCGTTTTATCTCGGATAAAACATTTTTCGGATATTTCATATTATGGAGAGCGTTGTTACAAATAACTGTATCAAACATGTTGTTATCAAAAGGAAGTTTATAAGCGTCTTCTACTGAGAATTCTACATTCTTAATTTCCATTTCCCGGGTCTTTTTCTTCGCCTCTTTTATCATAGAAGGAGCAATATCAACTCCATAAACCTTCTTAGCCTTTTTAGCTGCTTCAAAACTAACCAATCCTGTACCACAAGCAACATCCAGTATAGTACTGTCTGTCTCAACATCATCCGCTATCTTATTAAGCAGTGATGATTCATAAATTTTCCAGTACTTTTGAATAAACTTGTCATATTTGGGACTCAAATTATTCCAGAAGTTTTTCTCTTTTTTAATTCTCTTTTTATCTATCATTTTTCCCTCCTTTCTTTCAATTTCCTTTTTTTTCATCCTTCCTTCTTTTTAGTTTTGTTTGAATCTGGCATCTTTACGCCTTCCTCCCGATGTCGAGGTCTGCCGCATCCCACGGTGCTTCCAGCGTGCGACTACGTACGGACTTGAACCCGACGCGAAGCATGGAATCGGCGATTTCGCCCTGGTCAAAGCACATGTCCTGACCCATCAGCGCAATGGACATCATGGACAAAACAACGAAATCAGTCTTCGTCCGCTCGTGTGTAAGACCCTCGCAGAAGCTGATGAATACGCCCCCGGGATTTAGCGCATCGTATATCTTCTTAATAAGCGAGTCCAGGTCGTGTCTGGCAAAGTTAAGCGTGTTGCTCGTCCATATCAGGTCGTACCCCTCACCAATCGAATCACCATTATAATCTCCACCCAGCACGTCCATCCGCTCTTC
>JAUXHM010000113.1 GCA_030621535.1 Candidatus Methanophagales archaeon
CGCCGGCTAGACGCGGTGCTATCAGAATGCAATAGAAATTTAGATATTCTGAAGATAGTTGTTAAGCGAGCCCGAGATAACCAAAAAAATCCTAAGAAACGTATGTTCGCTACCGCTCGCTTTAGAGTGTTGGCAGTCGAATTGTTAATAACAAATCGCTATGTAGATGAAGATCAGTCATTCTTCGAATCAGCTGAAAAATACTTGAGTGGGATTGTTGCGGTAAACGACCAGCTAAACAGTTGGGAGTATTCTTCTGACTCTACGGAAAAATGGTTATTAAAACACGAGAATACATGGGCGAAGCTCCTCAAGAATTTCAGAGCTAAAGCGGCGGATGCTCGTGAGAAGGCAAGTAAGCAATTTTGATATCAGAAACTACTCCAACCTAATCGTGAGTCAGTTGGCACTTAAATTAAGAAATAACCTGCACCTTCGACACCTTGATAGAAGGAGAAACGACACTGTAAATCTGCCTTGTATCGGTCCCAACCATTTCCACGTGTTTCAATACCTCCGGCATGTTGCCTGCGAGCATCACCTGCGTAACCGGATACAACTCGCCTTTTTTAATGCCAAAAGAATTCTGTGCAACGACGGAGAAATCGCCGGATGCGCGTGAAGCCGTATGCGCACCTATCACATCATTTACAAACAATCCTTCGCGTATCTCGCCGAACATCTCTTCCTTAGAAGCTTTGCTTCCTGCGTTTATAATGAAATTCGTTGCTCCCGGGGTTGGCAAATTGCTGAAACCTCTTATTGCGTTACCTGTGCTTTCCACACCGTCTTTACCAGCGGTGTACGAATCATAGAGGAAATTATTCAGCACCCCGTTTTCTACCAACTTCGTAGGTTGTGCAGGAACGCCTTCGCCATCCATTCTTCTGCTATTTACGCCACCCTGCATCGTGCCATCGTCCACAATGGTAAGAATTTCAGAAGCTATTTCCTGCCCTTTTTTACCGTGATACGGCGATTGTTTACGCTGCACGTTCTCCGCGCTCAGTTGCGGAATCAAGGTATAAGCCAGAAGGTTTTGTACTGCGCGTGGCGAGAAAACGACAGGAATCTCCTTCGTTTTTAGTTTCTTAGCACCGAAACAATCCACAGCCATTTTCACCGCTTCCCTGCCTATCCATTCAAAATCTATGCCCGTGAGCATCCTGCTTACCTTGCCCTCGTATCCTGAAATCTCCTCTCCGCCTCCGCTACCGCTTGCTTCGCCTGCTTCACTTGCCACAACCATCAGCCCCGCAGAGACATACGTGCCTGAATCGCTCGTTTCAATACCTTCGGAATTCAAGATATATGTCTCATCGCGAGCCACGGCGAAGCTGCCTTCTGTTGGCGTGCACGTTACGCTTTTGCTCAATTTATACTCTTTCGCGCCATTCAGCATCCGTTTGCAATATTGTATCGCATCCTCGCTGCCACACTCAAGCAGTTCAATTATGCGCGGGTCAAAACTTTTTTCCGGTTTCGTGTAGCCCTGCTTTGACGTTTCTGCCCCTGGCAAGCCGTGAAAATGCGTGTCTTGCTCGGATACCTTTGCCTGTTTTATTGCATGCTCTACGCATTCCTCTATTCTCGCGTCTTCCAAAGCGGTAGTGTATGAAAATCCGATTTTTTTTCCTCTTACTACTCGTACTCCAATACCGGTGCTTTTAACGTGCTTCACCTTTTTTACTTCCTCTCGCTCAAGGTCAACGCTAAAAACATCGCCGCACTCTCCATAAATCTCCACCTGGTCGCAGTGTTTCAACGCCTTTTTCAGCATTTTATGCATGATGTCGAGCATTTTCTTTTTGTCCTATCTCTGCATATTTAAAAGCTACAAGAACTAATTAAATTAAAAACAGGTTTCTCGTGAAATAAACCCTTTCAGGGTTTGCGGGGACGTGGGCAGAGCCCACGATGTGTAATCTGTGGTTAAAAAAGTCTCAAAACAGGATGTTAAAAATAAAAGAAGGCGAACTCGTGCATCTGATAGGCAAAAGAGGTAAGAGATACCAGATTGTGCTGAATGCTGGGTCTTCCTTCTCTTTCACCCGTGGAATGGTTTCGCATGACGACATAATAGGGCTGGAAGAAGGAAATGCGGTAAAATCTTCCCTTGGCGAAAAACTCGTGGTTGTAAGGCCTACTTTGGCTGAGTACATATCTAAGATGCAGAAAGGTTCGCAGATAATATACCCCAAAGACATCGCTGCCATTTTAATGCTTGCAGACATATTCCCGGGTGCGAGGGTGTTAGAAGCAGGAATAGGCTCAGGCGCTCTTACGATGGCGCTGCTTCGTGCTGTGGGCAAAGACGGTGAAGTGGTATCGTATGAAAGGAAGAAGGAATTTTCGGATGTCGCGATAAAAAACATAGATACCTTCTTCAACAGGGTAGAAAGTGCCGGAAAAGAAGGTTCCGGAACGCTGATATTAAAAGACAGGGACGTGTATGAAGGCATAGGCGAGAAGGAATTAGACCGAATACTCCTGGACCTTCCTGAACCCTGGAGAGCGCTGGAGCATGTAGACAAATCACTTAGAACGGGTGGAATACTCATGTGCTATAATCCAACCGTGCTGCAGATATACAAGCTTTCGAGAAGGTTAGAGTTGAAATACGCGCGAAGCTTTCGTGTGATGGGTATTTATGAGGTTGGTCTGCGGGAATGGGAAATAAAAGGGAGAAGTATGCGACCAGAACATAGAATGATTGCTCATACCGGGTTTATTTTTGTAGCGGGGAAAATCTCTGCTTGTGAATGAAAATGAGAATAATCCCGTTTGTACGGCTGGAGAATGAATCCAAAAGTTATAAATTCGTTTTTAAAAATCTTTATTACGCACCTCATCAATTCCCGATTCGTGAAAACCATTGTAAACGTCTTCCTTCAGCCTGTCAAAGTTTGTAGAGAAGAACAAATGACTTCTGCACGTGCAATCACTGCATCCAAAATTAGCTATGTGCTCTAAACCTTTCTTCATCTGCAATTTTGCTGCTATTTCACATTCTTTCCTCTTCGCGGTCTCTGCAAACACTACTTCCTTTACTTCTACTCCCGAACTCGCCAGGAAAAAATCTATATGCCAGTGTAATTTCTTGTTCTCACCGACTTCACGCAAATGTCTCCCTATTCGTTGCGCCAATCCGGAAAGCGCCGAACCCACATAAGCATAAAAACCATTTCTGAACTCTACCCGTCCCAATTTCCCTATTTCTATTTCTTTACCCTCGCTATTTTCCATGATTAGCACGTATGTCCCGTTCATTACACTTTTTCTTTTTTACAAAAAGAAAACCTGTGCTAAAAGAAAAATCTAGAAATGTTTTTAGTTAAAGTTTTACCCAAAGTTTTCTCGTGAAATCACGTGGTTTTTTATATCTGCTATACAAATACAGTATTAGTGGAAATGGAGAAAGAGCGCAGGGAACAGGTGGAGCGGATAGAGAGGTTAAAACGAGAGAAGAATGCGATTATTTTGGCTCATAATTACCAGCGTGCGGAGATTCAGGACATAGCGGAATTCGTTGGCGACTCCTTAGAGCTTGCGAGAAAAGCGATGGATACGACTGCGGACCTCATAATCTTCTGCGGCGTTGATTTCATGGCGGAAACCGCAGCAATACTGAACCCCGATAAAAAAGTTGTCATTCCCGATAAGGGTGCGATATGCCCGATGGCACAGCAATTATTCGCTGACGATTTGCTTGCTGCGAAGCGAAAAAATCCCGATGCGGAGGTTGTCCTCTATGTGAACACGCTTGCGGAATGTAAGGCGCTTGCAGACTGCGTTTGTACTTCTGCGAATGCACAGGAAATAGTCAATGCGATGGATTCTTCCACCGTATTATTTGGGCCTGACCGCAATTTAGCGTATCACGCACAGAAGACAACCTCTAAAACCATTATTCCCGTTCCTGAACACGGGCTCTGCCCTTCGCACCACCAGATAGTGATGACGGATTTGCTAAAAGCGAAGAAGGCGCATCCGAGAGCAAAAAT
>JAUXHM010000085.1 GCA_030621535.1 Candidatus Methanophagales archaeon
TCACAATCTATATCTCCTTTTACCTTTGTCTCTTCTATAACTGACTTGAAGTCGTCTCCAATCAAATCGCTTGCACAGGTGGTTATCACCACGATCAGACTTGGATGATACTTCTCGTATGTCTCTTTAATTCCCTGGCTTAATTTATCCTCGCCACCGAAAACAACTTCTAAATCGTTCATATCGCTGCATGGGGTTTCATAGAACGGTAGGAAAGGTCTAAAGGGATTTATCTTCCTCTGAAACGCACATCCTATTGGTCCGTGAATCAGAGGCACTGCGTCTTCAATTGAGTTGACAACCATCAAAGCACCCGAAATCTTACCTGGTATTGCGGTAATCCCATGTAAGGGCAGCGTGCTGTACGCGCTAATGAGCGGTCTCAAAAATCCATCATTCCTTATATCTCCCGTTTCACTTCCTATTTCCATTTCTTGTTCAGAGTTCATTTTCCTTGTTTAGCACGATCTTCTATTTTTAATAATAGATTTTTAAGTTCATCTGCCGACTTTACGGGCGGTGGAGATGAGATCAATATCACATTTACTGGCGTGTGTCCACGGTTTTTGATACCTACTGCTACATTGGGCGGCACCAGCATAGCAGTTCCACTACTTATGGTTACTGTTTCATCACCTGATATTATCTCCAGCTCGCCACTCAAGCAATAGATAACACCCTCCATAGAATGGGCATGGGGAGAAACTTCAAGACCAGCAGTAATCTCTAGATGTATGATCCCAACTTTATCGCCGAATATCAGTGGTTTCATTACACCCTCTGAGGTTTCTAAACCTTCTACTTCGCTAATAGTCTTTATCTTTATCTTTTTTTCCATTTTACTTTATTGCACCTCCTTCTTTGCAATTACAATCGTCGAAGGGTCTTCCGACGTTGAGATATTAAGCATCCGCACATCAGAAAACCGCTTTTCTTTCAGTAAATCAACAAAATCCTTCGCGGGGTACACATTATGGGGATGGCCAAGCGTAGATAACCAAAGGTCCCATAATGCAAGAGTGCTCGAATTTTTTCCATCATCATGCATCCAGTGATTGGAAATCAAGATCCCTCCTTCATTTAGTGCCTCATAGATCTTGTCTAAGGGTTCGTGGATGGTCTCTTTGGTGTGATAGAATATTGAATGTGACACAAAAATGACATCGTAGCCATTACCGAAGTCATCCTTATCAAAATCACCTGCCATTACTTTTACCCGCTCTTCCATTTCATACTGCGAGATGAATTCTTTGGTCACTTCAACAACTGGTGGTAAGTCAAATACAACCGCTTTAAGGTTGGGATTCAATTGAGCAAAGGCAATGGCATGAAGACCATGACCACCGCCGAGGTCGAGTAGTTTCTTTGCGGTTTTGAATTCAGGAATATCGCGGATTTTCTTTACAAGTCTATGAAGGGGACCACGCATATTCGCTTCGGCCATAGATAAAATGAACGCTTTATCAAAAGTGTTCTTCATTTCGCCAGGTTTTTGTGGCTCCCCTTTCAATGCTAGACCAAGCTTTGGCCACTCATTGTAACTCTGTCCGTACATATTGATTAAATTACCCTGATAGAACGGAGAATCCTTTACGAGATAAGTTCCTGCAAGTGTGGTATTGGCATATTTACCGTCTGTTTCAGAAAGGAGCTTTAAAGCAACCAAAGCATTTAAGAACTTGTTTGTAAGCTCAAAGTCCGTTCCTATTTCCTCAGATACAACCTTTGCAGTTTTTGGCTGCTCAAGTAGAGTAAAGATGTCATAGTCTACGGCAGTAAATAGCACCTGTGCTGCTTGATAACCTTTCGCCATCTCGTCTATCAATTTTGCATCTATTTGTGGTTCTGGTATGTTCATTTTCGCTCTGCCCCTCTAGGTATGTGCGAGTATATTTCCTCGATGGTAATCAACACAACAGCTTTTGGTCTCAACCGTTTATGCAGTTCAGTTATTCTACGAGCTCTTTCGCTTATCTTCGGATCGTCTATTTTTTCAAGAGTGTGTGTTCGTTTCTCTGCTTTTTCACGCATTATATCAAAAGCCTTCTCGTAAAGCTCACCGTCTTTAAATATTTCCGCATTCCCTTTCAGTTGGTAGGATTCTAATCTCTTGATGTCATTGAACGAAATAGCAACCTGCGGATTCTGTTCGAGATTCTTTCTTGTCTTTTTGAATAGCACGTCCACAATCAACACTTCGTTATCACTTATCGCATGTGTCAAGCCGATAGGAACCACATTTGGCTTTCCTTCTGGTGTAGAAGTAGCCAAATAAACGATGTTCTCCTCAAGCATCTGCTTTATTTCTTCACTCATTTTCATTTTTTTACACCTCTTTCCTCCCTATGATAACCGCAGACGGGCTCGATGAGGAAGATATATCCAAAACACGAATTGATGAGAATCCTACTTCCTGTAACAGCTCAATATACTCAGTTTCAGTGTAAATGTAGTGTCTATCCCCTTGCAAGGATAGTTTGAGATCAAAGAGAACCGAAACGGGTGGAGCGGTTCTATCATCGTTTAAAAGCCAGTGTTTGAGCACGATTGAACCATTATCGTTCAGTGCATCGTGTATCTTTTTCAAACTACCCAATAGCACATCTTTTTTACGATAAAGCACGTCGGAAACAAATATGGTGTCATATCCATTCCCGATGTCATCCTCCAGGAAGTCACCCCCGATAATTGCAATTCTATCTTGCATGCCATACTTTGCAATGAACTCTTTTGCAACTTCTGTCACATGCGGTAGATCGAATAGGACCGCCTCAAGGTTCGGATTCGTCTGACTGAATGCGATTGCATAGAGTCCATGCCCACCACCAAGATCAAGGAGTTTTCTTGCTCTTTGGAATTCCGGGAGCGTTGATACTTCTTTGACCGTACGGTGAAGGCTTCCTCGCATTGCACCTTCAGCCATTGCTAGAATAAAGTTTTGGTCAAATACACCTTCAAATCTTCCATCCGGCTCTTTCTGTGTCTCCCCTTTCAGGATTGAACTCAGTTTTGACCAATTGTCAGTGCCCTTTGCATGAAGTCGTAGTAAATTGCCCTGGTAGAATGGGCTACTCTTCACAAGAAAAGTTGAGGCGAGTTTCGTGTTCGTATATCTACCATCATGCTTTGAAAGGAGTTGTAACGCTACCAGAGCATTCAGGAACTTCTCGGTTAGATGTAGTTGTGTCTCAATCTCATCGGATATTTGTTTTGCCGTTTTTGATTCTTCAAGTAAACTGAAGAGGTCGAAATCAAAGGCGGTGAATAGAATATGCAACGCTTCGCAGTCTTTTCCTATTTTATCCAACGGTTCCGAACTAATTTCTGGAATAGTATCCAATAATTTCATTTCTGTTCTTTCCCCCACGAGATCATAGCTGTCCTCAGTGTATGCCTGAGCCAAAATGCATCATTCTCTTTTACTAGATTCTCTGCTAGATACAATCGCAGTCTTTCCTCGTCATCTTCGGTCACGTTCATCCAGGTCCTATAATGCAGAACAGCGGCATCTAAATCAGGAAATCTCATGTTGTGATTGGCATCAAGGATCTCCACGTTTGCGTAGATACCGAGCTGGTAGAGGATGTTGTAAAGATAAATGTAATCAGGGCGATTGCCTGGCTTTTCTCGGTTAAACAATGACCATAGCGAGCTACCGTCTTTTCCGTTTCGGCGTCCTGCAACGATAAAGATGAAAACGCTGCGTTTCACAGCCTCGTTTATCTTTTCAAGTGCAGTTTTGATGTCTTTCATGACAAGCGAATGTGAAGCAATAACGACATCATGCTCTCCCGCTTCTATATCTTTTCCTATCTCTACGTCCTCCCATTTCTTGGGTATGTATGCTATGTTCGATAAATTCTCTTTCGATACATTCTCTTTCAAACGTGCAAGCATTCCGTCGGACGGTTCAACTGCGGTCACGCACTTCACAATCTTTGCAAGTGGTATTGCGGTAGTGCCGGGACCCGCACCGATGTCCAGCACCTTGTAATCGGGTTCTACTTCGATTCTTGACATAATCATTCCTGCACGGTCGCTCTGCTGCACCAGTTCTTCAAACCAATCAACTCGTTTATCCCAGAACTCAGGCATTCTAGCTCGTTGTCCCCAACGCGATCCATCTATTGCATTACTCCACATTTCTGTCCAATCAAAATCTTCTATTGTTTTCATTTCCATTTGGTTTTATAGGTCTTACAGGTACGATATATGGTCTTCCCAATTCGTCCCTCACGAAAGCTTCAACACCATAAACCTGTTTTATATTCTCTGCGTTTAATACCGAAGAAGGATTGCCTGCACTAACAATAGTGCCCCCGTTCATCATAATAATCCTGTCTGAGTATCTCGAACCGAGGTTAAGGTCGTGGATAGCCATAATCGCAGAGATTTCCTTCTCCCTTACCAGCTTTTTTATTGCGTCCATCACGTCAAGCTGATGCTTTATGTCGAGATTTGAAGTGGGCTCGTCAAGCAAGAGGACATCGGGCTCTTGCACAAGTGCCCTCGCAATGAATACTTTCTGTTGTTGTCCGCCGCTAATCTCGTTAATGTCACGCATGGCGAGATATTCAATCTTCAGCATCTGCAGCACATCTAAAACCTTTTCATTGTCTTTTTCGTTACTGCGCCAGCCAATGTGGGGACGTCTGCCCATGAGAACAACATCGAAGACCGTAGCAGGGAACGATTGGTGACCGCTTTGAGGGATATACCCTAATTTCTTTGCGAGTTCCATTCTGCGCATCTCTTTTATATTTCGCTCATCCAGCAGAATGCTTCCCTTCTGAGGTTTCAGAATCCGGTCGATACATCGAATCAGCGTTGATTTCCCTGCTCCATTGGGACCCACGATACCTAACACCTCCGATTGGGCAAGCTCAAAGCATACATCTCTGAGAACTGGCACGCTTTGGTAGCCAAATTCCACATCTTTTACTTTTAGTTTCATTTCTTTTTTTCGCCTCCTTTCTTACCAATACTCCCTCTTTTTTCTGATTATTAGATAGAGGAACAAAGGCCCGCCCACACAGGACGTAACGATTCCCACCGGGATAATCACAGGTGCTACGATTTCTCGGGCAATAATATCCGCAGCGACCAAAAAAGCAGCACCGAAAAGAGCCGATGCGGGAACCACAAATCTGTTATCCCCGCCGATACACATACGCGTTATGTGCGGAGCAACCAAACCTATGAATCCAATCATCCCGGTGAAGCATATAATGACTGCGGTGAGGAAAGATGCGATCATCATTACAACGATTCTGGTTCGCTCGACATTTATACCAAGGCTTTTTGCCGTTTCGTCTCCGGCACCTATTAGATTGAGGTCCCACGATTTCCATATAAG
>JAUXHM010000037.1 GCA_030621535.1 Candidatus Methanophagales archaeon
GGATTGTAAGTAGCAACTGCCGGATGATACAGCGGTATTATCTTTGTAATACCCGCAATCGTGCTTATTTTAAACACTTTTCCGTGTAGTTTACTTATTTTATCCTTCTTCAATCCGAATTTATCGAAGATATAACCCAGCGAGAAGTTCCCGAGTGTAGCAATAACTGCGGGTTCAATAATCTCTATTTGCGCATCTAAATAGGGTGTGCATGCTTTTAGCTCCTCTGTTGCTGGATTTCTATTTCCCGGTGGTCGGCATTTAAGCACGTTGGCTATGTAAACGTCGCTTCTTCCCAACCCCACTGACCCCAGCAACTCGTCAAGCACCTTTCCCGCTTTACCCACAAACGGTATGCCTTTTAAATCTTCATAGTAACCCGGTGCTTCACCCACGAGCATTAGTTTCGCGGATAACGAGCCTTCTCCGACAACGGGCTTGGTTCTCGTTTTCCATAATTCGCAGCGCTTACATTCTTTTATTCCTTCTTCCAGTTTTTTCATCTCTTCTTCTCGGGGCATTGAATATCATCTTAATATTATTTTTTATTTGTAAAAACATTAACTATAACCATTCCAGTAATAAATTGCAATTAATAAACCACGAGATTATACAAGAAAATAAATTATTGACACAGATTAACGCAGATTAACACGGATGAAACGAATAAGAAACCCTTTCTTAGAACGAAAAGCTTTACCTAAAGAACCCATTTGTTTTTCTTTTAGCACAGGTTTTCTTTTTGTGAAAAAGAAAAAGTGTTGTGTAATCTTGTGGTTATAATTTTCGGAATGACTATAATATCAATAATCAATATGATTTCAATCGAGAAGGCGCAGGAATTAGTAGACCGTGAAATAGCAAACAACACTTTGAGGAAGCACATGCTTGCAGTATCAGAAATAATGGGTGCGCTTGCAGATAGAATGGGCATCGGAGAACAAGAAAAACAGAAATGGACGCTGGTCGGCTTGTTGCACGACCTTGATTACGAACGTACAAAAGACAATCCTGCGAAACACGGGCTTATCGCAGCGGAAATGCTGAACGAAGAACTTCCTGATGACTGCTTGCAAGCGATAAAAGCGCATAATACGCAAACCGGGTTTGAACCGAATAGTAAGATGGCAAAGGCGTTGATTGCCGCGGATGCCGTTTCGGGTTTAATACCGCCAACCGCATTGATGATGCCCACGCGGAAATTATCGGAAGTAACGGTGAAATCGTTGAATAAGAAATTCAAGGACAAGTCATTTGCGAGGAGCGTAAGCAGAGGGGATATAATGGTGTGCGAAGAAGAACTCGGTTTAGAGCGAAAAGAATTCTTCACGCTCGCGCTGGAGGCACTTCAAAGGATAAGTGATGAGCTGGGGCTATAGATAAGTTCTAACAAAAATTAACCGCAGAGTTCACAGAGGATAGCGGTTTAGCAGGTTAAAGGTTTAGCGGGTTAGAGGTTTAGCGGTTTGGAAGTTTAGCGGGTTAGAACAGCTACTGACACCTGACACCTAATCCCCTCTGCGAACTCCGCGTTCTCTGCGGTGAATTTTGAGCTTTATCTCTTCGCATCATTTCAACTATCTCACAAGCCTTGCATATGCCCGATGCCGATGGCGCTCCGCACCGTTCGCACCGCAAAAGTTTTCTTTTCGACTGCTCCTTCGGCAAGAACTCCGACAACCTTTCGTATCCACGTAACAACGAATATTTTGTCCCCGGGTGTCTCCTTTCGAACTCATTCAGCATTCTTTTCACCGTGAACCGAAAAGATAGCTCGGCATAAGGGCCGCGAATCGTAGTTAACGGTATTCCCACGGCAAGCGCATACAACGCAACTTCCTTCTCTGGCACCATTCTTAACGGCTTAATCCGCGGCACAAACTCTTCTCGTCGCCCTCGCAGCCTCCCCAACCGCTCTATGTCCCCCCGCATGTAATTGATTAGAATCGTCTGAACTTCGTCGTCCAGATTATGGGCGGTTGCAACCTTCGTGGCACCCAATTCCTTCGCTTTTGTTTCTATTATCTGCCTTCTCAGCACGCCACAAAAACTACAAGGCGCCTGCTCGAATTTTCTTGACACTATTTCATCCAGCGTAAATCCAAACTCACGTTCAAAAGAGAAAGTAAACAGCTCCACGTTCAACTGCTTTGCCATCTTCTCGGCATTCCTCAGCGTTATCGGACGGAATCCCTTTATCCCTTCGTCCACCGCAATTGCAATGAATTCCAAATCGGTGCGTGAATGAAAAAACCGTTTTAGCATGTACAAAAGAGCTGAGCTGTCTTTCCCTCCGCTTAACGCCACGGCAATCTTATCCCCGCGCTCCACCGCACGCTGTTTTCTTATCTCCTTCTTCACCTTCTTCTCTACATCATCAATGAAATGCTTTTCGCATAAGTGCAGCCCTGAGTATCTCTGATAGATTATCGCATGATTTGAACACCTTTTTTTGCTGCATTCGATTGCCATTGTCATGGTCTCGTTCTTATAGCGGGTGTGGAAATAGGAAGATAGATAATCGAAACATTTAAAGGTACTATTAGCTTTGAGTTACTTGTAAAAAAGGAAATGCAAGGAGTATAGAGAATGAAGATTACAGCGATTAAATACTCAGCTACGATGCAACGGATATACGAATTGGAATCGCTTGAGGAGATACCCGCATTACAAGAGGAAAAATTTGTGCTCTGGATAGACATTACCGAACCAACAATTGAAGAACTCTCGCCCCTTGGAAGCCTCTTTGGATTCCATCCATTAGCAATCGAAGATAGTGTGCGGGCAGAGGAAAGACCCAAGATTGATGACTACGATGAGTATCTATTCGTCATTGCAAAGACGATAAATGCCGGAGAGGAAGGTATTTCAACCGGGCAATTAAGCATTTTTGTCCGCAAACATATTCTGATAACAATCCACGAGAAGCAACTAAAACGTATAGAAGAGCTAAAAGAAAGAATCCTAAAGAAAAAGCCGTTGATACTAAAGGGAAGGGAAGATTTTTTGCTTTACAGGATTTTGGATGCCATTGTAGATAATTACATCGCAGTTATAGAAGATTTTGAGGATAAGATGGATGAAATTGATGAAGAGGTCCTCGAAAAACCCACTGGGCAAACCATAGAGAAGATTAGAATGCTTATACGGCAAATTAGACACATTCACAGAATCGTCAGGGGGCAGCGGGATGTGGTGGACAAGTTGGAAAGAAGTGATACGCCGCTCATTAAACCCGAAACCAAAATTTACTTCCGGGATGTCTATGACCATACAATTTCTCTGTTGGATTCGATGGAGAATATACGGGAAAATGCGGAGGGGGCACTTGAGGTCTATCACTCGTCCTTAGCCAATAAAATGAACGAAATAATGAAGATGCTGACAATTATCGCAACGATATTTATACCTCTTACATTCATTACGGGAATCTACGGCATGAATTTCCAAGGTGGTGGAATGGATAAACCCTTAAACATGCCTGAACTCTATTCACCCTATGGGTATCTCTCTATCTTGGTTGTAATGGCGGCTATATCAATATGTATGCTGATATACTTCAACAGAAAAGGATGGTTGTGAACAAAAAGTGGAGAATCGAAGCTCGGATTTTTTAAAAAAGCTATACAAACATGAAGTAATGATGATTAAAGACTTAAGCTGGAATCTTTATATATAATTTTTATCAACTTATACTCTAAAGGGAATATAGTCATGATCGGGCGTGTATTATCTAATAAAAAGATTACAGAGGAATACTTTGAAGGGAAAAAGGTTGATGCGGTACCAAAGGTCAATCAATGCCTTGAAGGATGACCACATAAAATGATGCAAACAGATGTGTATATTATTGCCGTCATATCCGTTATTAGTGTAGCGACTTTTGTTGTCGCAAGAGTCATAAATAGATCGCTGCTTGGATACTTTAAGGCAGCAAGCAAGAAATTAAATGTAGAGGAGACGACTTACGCAGTTATTCGACACTTCATTGTTGCTCTGGTTTACCTTGCAGGGATAATACTTATTGTGTCTTCGGTTCCGCAAATTAGAGATATATCGGTGGCTTTGCTTGCAGGAGCAGGTTTTGCTGGGATAGTGATAGGTTTTGCTGCTCAGAGTACACTTTCTAACCTTATTTCGGGTATTTCCCTTGCGGTCTTCCGACCTTTCAGGATAGGGGATGTGCTCTCGATCAGGGGTGAATATGGAACAGTAGAGGATATCTCACTTCGACATACTGTAATCAGGACATGGGAGAATAAACGGCTTATAATTCCAAACGGCATCATCAGTGATGAAGCAATCGTTAACTGGTCAATCGGTGATCTCCTGGTGCTCTGGCATGTGGACTTTGGAATCGCATACGATGCAGACATTGACCTTGCACGCTCGATTATATTCGATGAGATAGATAAACATCCAGATGTGATGCATGATCGGGAGAGAAAAGTTATGGTGGTTGAACTTTCAGACTTCTCGGTGAATTTGAGGACGGTATTCTGGGTTCAAGACAGACCCACTGCATGGGGTACGGGCTGTGATATTCGCGAATCGGTTAAGAAGAGGTTTGATAAGGAAGGAGTGGAGATACCGGTCCCGTATAGAACGATCGTTTTTAAGAAGGACATGGAGCGCATAAAATAGGAATAACCATTCCTAGTGTGGTACCGACATACACCCCGCCCAAACCAACAGTGAAAGAGCCAGCCAATGAATTGTGCCCCAAACCCAAAAATAATAATTTTATCCAACACCACTCTGTTGTAGTGCCAAAAAAAATATCCCACAATCCCTTCGTAATGAATTGAACTGCTATTGCACCTAAGATAGATAAGCCCCATCATCCTTGTGATTACCATGCTTCCGGTCACGCCGAGCACGCGATGAATTTGTTCAGACATTCTGAAGAGAATCCCTGTTATGAGAAAGGTAAAGATGATAGATATTAATACAATTACCTTAAATGGTATTGTCTCTGCGGTTTTCATCAGGACGATTGCAGTCGTTATCGCACCAGGACCCGCCAACATCGGGACCGCAAGTGGAAAGAAGGATATCTCCTCCCTTTCACCAGACTCCTTCATCTCTTCTGGCGTATGTTTCGCTCTCGACTTTCTTCCCTGCATCATATCCATTGCAATCGCCAATATCAGTATTCCACCAATAACCCGCAGTGAATCGACCGTAATCTGAAAGAAGGAGAGAATAAAATCACCAAATATTGCAAAGATTAACAGAACGAGACTTCCAAATATCGCTGTCTTCTTTGCTATTCGCTTCTTTTCATAAACTTTTGTTATTAACTAAAATTAAATCACGCGCTTTCTTTCCCCGGGCGAAAAAGAAGTCGAGGGAGCGAGGAGACTTTTCTACACAAACGATATACCTACGTTTTCAACCCCAGAAAAAGCCGTTAGAACTTTGGAGAAGGGATTTATGTTGATGCCTTCAAAGACGTTTCGTTCAGGATTGCACCACTGAGTAAGGATGATGCAATAGAAAAGATTAAAAGTGTTAAGGCTTATAGGATATTAAGGGGTGTAAAAGGAAATGAAGTGGTCTTATCGAATTGGCAGTATCGGTGGTATACCTATAAAGCTGCACCTCTCATTTCTTATAATACTACTAATTTTTATCTGGATATTTGCAGTTAACGATTTTAGAATTAAAACCCTTGGCATAATTATCGGTTTTGGTGGCATGAATATTTCAACATGGCTGAAATACCTGTTGGGCTCCATTGCGTCTGTTCTTTTTTTCGCCACTCTGCTCTTTCACGAGCTCAGTCACTCATTCGTGGCAAGGCGCTATGGGACAAAAATACTGAGCATCACCCTGTTCGTACTCGGTGGCGTGGCACAGATGGAAGAGATACCCAAAGAGCCACGAAAGGAAGCAAACGTTTCGGCTGCTGGCCCCGCCTTCAGCCTGAGTATCGGCGCCCTTGCCTATGCTATTTACTACATCTTTGGTCCGGTAAGCCTGACTGCACCCGGAGCGACGTTCAGGGATGCTGCTCTCATAGTCGTGGGTATAATCGCATTTTACAATGTGCTACTTGGTCTCTTCAATCTTATTCCGGCTTTTCCCATGGATGGAGGCAGGATATTGCGTGCTCTGTTTGCTACGCGGATGTCATATATAGATGCGACTAAGAAGGCAGTTGCAGTGGGTGAGAGCTTTGCATTTGCCATGGGGATTTTCGGGTTACTAACATTGAACGTGGGAGGACTATGGTTAATATTCATAGCCATCTTCATCTACTTTGGTGCTTCGGCGGAGGAGAAGGCAACGATTATTTCGGTCACTCTGGAAGGCGTTAAGGCCAGGGATGTTATGACCGCAGTCCCGAATGTTGTCTATGTGCCTCCTGACATGACGCTCAATCAGTTGGTAGATGTAATGTTTAGAACCAAACACATAGGCTATCCGGTGCAAGAAGAACAGAGTTCTCCGGTACTTGGAGTGATAACCTTTGGAGACGTCCGACAGATACCTGCCTCGAAGCGAGACACCACCAGGGTCGAGGAGGTTATGAAAAGAGAGATAGTCACAATCGGGCCGGATGCGAATGCCTCCGATGCCCTTAAATCAATGTCCATCAAAAACATAGGTCGCTTGATTGTTATGGCGGATGGACAGATGGTAGGCATCATCTCCAGAACTGACCTCATGCGAGCAGTACAGTTCCGAGGCAAAGAATAGAGAAAATCACAGACATAGATTTATTAAGAGAAAGGGCAGGGGGTAATAGAGAGATTTTTCAAACGGGAAGCGATAAAAAGTGGCAGGAGAGATAAGATATTTTGGGACATGGGCTAAACAGACCTTCTATTATGCAATCACGGGTGTTTTAGTTGGTCTTGCCATCGCAGGCTTTTTTTTTGCTTTAAATTTCTTCGCCCCTCTGTTCTTAGAATTCCTCGGCGGTTACTATCCACCATCACCGGAAAATGAACCGCATTTCTTCGCTTTCACCCCTCTCTTAGGGGATGCCTTCGCCAATCCATTTTTATTGATTCTGTTAGCCCTTATTCCAGCGTTGGGAGGTTTGATATGCGGGCTAATAAAATATAAACTCCTTCCGCTTGATAAGCCCGAACTGCACGAGACCGATGTTTTCATAGATGGTTTTCATAACGAAAAGGGAGTAATAAAAGGCAAGACCGGTTTAGTGAGAGGAATATGCTCAGTGCTGACGATTAGCTCAGGCGGGAGTGCGGGAAGAGAAGGACCGAGTGCAATGGTAGGTGCGACAGTGGGTTCGGTTTTCAGCAGATTTTCTAAATTAGAGGAGAGAGAAAGAAGGAAGATAGTATCGGCGGCGGCGGGAGCGGGAATAGCAGCAATTTTCAAATCGCCGCTTGGTGGTGCTTTCTTTGGTATTGAAACTTTGTACAAGCGAGATATGGAAATAGAGGCACTGGTTCCCGCGATAATTTGTTCTATCACGGCTTACATCGTCTCCAGTTCCTTCTTAGGACTGGGGCACCTTTATGAAATAGGAGAATATGACATTGCAGCCCTTTTAAAACCTTTTTCGTTACTTCTGTTCCTTGTTCTTGGAATAGCATGCGTTCCTTTTGTTATTGCATTTGCCAAACTGCTGGAGATATCAAGGTCGTTTTTCTTCGGGAAACTGAAGATTCCTGACTATCTCAAACCAGGAATAGGCGGACTTATGCTTGGTATCCTGTTCATCATCGGTTATCTCATCGTTAATCCACGACATGAGGTAGAAAAGGGAATAGAAATAGCGAGCGGAATATTTGGTGGTGGGTATGGATTTATACAATTAACATTTTATGGCGAGCTTACATTGAGCGTTTTAGCGTTCATTGCAGTTGCAAAAATCGTAGCAACTGCTTTAACCTTAGGGTCTGGAGGTAGCGGAGGCTCATTTATACCCTCTTTAACCATGGGTGCGGCTTTAGGAGGAGCAATAGGACAAATCCTCAGCTTTTTTTTCCCCGAAACGGTAGGGAACCCGTGGATATTTTCACTTATTGGCGCAGCAGCTTTCTTCGGTGCTGCTGCTAATGCACCGCTTACCGCGCTTTTCATCGTTTGTGAAATCTCTGGTTCTTATACGCTGTTCGTTCCAGCTTTACTTGCTATAATCCCTGCTTATTCTCTGGTAGGGAAATGGACAATTTATCCAGAGCAATATGAGGTAAGGAAAGAATCACCAGCACATAGAAGGGAATTCATGGTGGATATACTGGAAGGCATAAAAGTGAAGGACGCCTATATGAAGGACGTACTCACTATTCCTGCAGATAAGACGGTGAAAGAAGGTCTTTATTTTGCCGAGAAGGCGGGGCATATGACTTACCCGGTGGTTGATAAGGACGGGAAGATGGTCGGCATAACGACCATAATGGCGTTAGAAAAGCAAAGGGAGGAAGGAGCGGATTACAGGAAGATAGGGTTGATATGCGTAAAGGAGCAAGATGTAATCGTGGCATATCCGGATGAGTTTCTGGAGGACGTTCTGCATAAGATGGACACGTACAATGTAGGGCGATTGCCGGTAATGAAAAAAGAGCGTGAAGAAGGGAAAGTTTCGGAAGAGTTGGTCGGCATAATAAGCAGGTCAGATATAATAAGGGAGCACTGCCGCAGGTGGTCACGTATTAAGGGGGCGTCTTCTTAAGCGGCACAGTCGAATTTTCCAGTGAAATTGCTAAATCCTTAAATTTCACCGCAGAGCACACGGAGAACGCAGAGGCACCAGAAAGCCTAAACAATGGTTGAAACCGTCTTAAAACTCTGTGGTCTCTGCGCTCTCGGCGGTGATAAATCGCAGATTAAGAATAGGGCGATTGCTCGCCCATTCTCATCTCAGAACGGTACGTGAAAGTTTCCCCTCATACCGCTCAAGCATTTCATAACCCTTTCTGTATCGGGCAGCAGTTTGGTT
>JAUXHM010000122.1 GCA_030621535.1 Candidatus Methanophagales archaeon
AAGGTAAAGCTGTTCTAACATTGGTTGAAGAAGCTGGAGTGGTGGATGAAAATGTGAGAACAAATTGGATAATAAACACAGGAAGGAGGACAATGGAGCGGATAGAACTGCTTCGAAAAGCGTTACCAGAGAAACAGGGGAAAGAGTTTTCTGAAAGTACGTGGAAGCAAGCGAAGCAAGCGATGGAACACTATGCGAGTGATGATGATAAACTAAATTACTGGCAGGGCAGGGCAATAGATGCCGTAAATGACGTGTGGCAGCGTCACGGTAAAACAGCAAAGGAAATGGTTTTGGATATATTAGAGCAGGGAGTATCGGGGAAGAGCAGTGTGGAACGTATAAAGTTGATGGAGGAGCTGAAGAAGAGAGGATTGATGGAAGAATGGGTAGAAGAAGTAATTGACGAGCTTATTGTTGAAGGGAGATGTTATGAGCCCGAGGTCGGGATGTTGAAGGTGGTGGAGGAGTAATTATATAATTGCAAAACGCAAAAAGAGAAAATTTATTTGTCGCTTATGCTTAAATATAGCTATCGTGGAGCCAAATAATGGAAACATTTGAAAAAGTGAAATGGATGCAATTGCCTCGAGACGTTTTAATTGGTCACGGCGTCTTAGAGGAAATCAGCAGGGTGTGCAAGCATCTGGGAGTGGGAAAAGAGGCTGTTATCGTTACAGGGGTGCACCACACAAAAAAGATAGCGGGAGAAAGGGTGCTTGAAATCCTGTCTGAAGCAGGATACGAAGTCAACTTAGAGGAAGTGCCGTCTATATGTGTAGAAAGCCTGGAGCACGTGAAGAACGTATCGAGCGCGAAAAAAGCGAAGTTCATACTCGGTGTGGGTGGCGGGAGCGTCATTGATACGGCGAAGATAGCCTCTTTTGAACTCGGCATTCCTTTTATTTCGGTACCAACCATCGCCTCTCACGATGGGATAGTGTCACCAAGGGCATCAATGAAGGACAAAGGTAAAGGCAATACGGTTTCTATACAGGCGCATGCACCCCTCGCAGTTGTCGCGGACACAAAGATAATATCTTCAGCACCTTACAGGTTTACCGCGGCAGGCTGCGGCGACCTTCTCGCCAACTACACCGCTATACGCGATTGGCGGCTTGCACAGAGATTACGAAACGCGGAGTTCAGCAGTTATGCCGCGGCTCTTTCCGAGATGACTGCGAATATGATAATGGAGAACGTCACGGAAATAAAGCAAAAAGATGAACAATCCGCATGGATAGTGGTAAAAGCGTTAGTATCCAGCGGTGTTGCAATAAGCATTGCGGGTTCCTCGACTCCTGCTTCTGGTTCTGAACACAAGTTCAGTCATGCTTTGGACATGATAGCGGAAAAACCCGCGTTGCACGGCGAGCAATGTGGTGTTGGAACCATAATGATGACATATTTGTATGGAGAGAACTGGCAGCGAGTCAAAGCAGTGCTGAAAGAGATAGGTGCCCCCACAACTGCAAAGGATTTGGGCATAAAGGAGGAGCATATAATAGAAGCACTAACATTAGCCCACAAGATAAATCCGAGCAGATACACAATACTTGGCGATTCCGGACTCACTTATGAAGCAGCAGAAAGGCTTGCTGTGGTTACAGGAGTAATTGTATAAACCACGAGATTACACCAGATTACACAGAAAAAAATGACTGAAACGAATGAAAAGTGGCTTTATAGGGACTTAACTCAGAAGATTATCGGTGCAGCGATGGAAGTTCATTCCGAGTTAGGCTCAGGATTCCTTGAATATGTTTATGAAGAAGCTTTATGCTATGAGCTGAAATTGAGAGAGATGCATTTTGAGAGGCAGAAAGAACTTGATATTTATTATAAAGACTTGGTAATCCCCAGAAAATATAAGCCTGATTTGATAGTTGAGAATAAAGTCATAGTAGAGATAAAAGCAACATCGGGTTTAACGGAGATTGAAGAAGCCCAGCTATTAAACTATCTAAAAGCGACCAAAATGCGTGTTGGTTTATTATTAAATTTTGGTAGGAAAAGTTTGGAGGTAAAAAGAAGAATCTTGTGAAAATCTGTGGAATCTTGTGGTTAAAATGAATAGGGAAGGGTTATGGGATAGGTTAAAAGGAGACGCAGAAGCGGAAAGAGAAGTGGATAAAGAGAAGAGAGTAACACTGGTCGGCGCAAAGTTAGCGAAAGCGGGCGATGAGTTCATATTTTTAGGGCTTCCCGAGAAATGTGAAGAGTGTAAATTAAAGAAATCCTGTGCGAACCTTGAGGTTGGGAGAAGGTACAGGATAGAGCACGTAAGAGATGAAATAAAGCACGATTGTTACATTCATGAAGACGGTGTGCGTGTGGTAGAAGTAACAGAACCACCGTTAAAAGTGGCAATAGATGCAAAACATGCTGTAAAAGGCGCTAAGATGGTTTTTGAACCCGCTGTCGCGGATTATGAAGAAAGCGATTTATGCCATCCAACAGGACTAAAAGAAGGGGATAGATGTACAATTCTGGGTGTGGTTGACGATGCACAGGGTAACGATAAAATGTTGAAAGAGCGCGGGTTGAAATTGGTGGAAGTAAAGAGGGATGGCAAAAAGAAAATATAGTCATTCCTAAAATTATTAACCACCAGATTACACAGATTTTCACGAGATTAATTATTAATTTACCAAAGAAAACTTCTTTTGTTTTTTTCTTTTAGCACAGGTTTTCTTTTTTAAAAAAAAGAAAAAGTGTTGTGTTAATCTTGTGAAATCTCGTGGTTTGCAATTTATTATTGGAATGACTTTAAATATTTCTTTGGTAACGCTTTCTTTTTAAAAGAAAGGTTTATGTTCGTAGGAATAGACCATGGGACTGTCGGAATACGATTTGCCGTGTTGGATGAAGGAAAAGCGGGCAGAGCATCTGTTTTTGAGCTGTCGAGAAAGAAAGCAGCGGAGATTAACACTGAGAGAATTATAAGAGAGATAGAGAGGGGGTTAGAGGTAAAAACAGAGGAAATAAAACTGGTTGCGCTGACGTATTCAATGGGCGATGGCTTTTCCACGATAAAAGACATTAACAAGGTGCGAAATCGTGGCGTGAAGAGTGAGGAAGGCGCGGGTGCAAAAGTCGGCGGCGGGACAAAGGTGTTCGATACGATATTGGCAGCGGGCATACCCACGATAATGATACCTGGGATTCATGCGGGTAGCGAAACAATAGACCGCAGAATGAAGTTCTTCTCGCATTGCGCAAGCCCGGAAAAGGTGGGCGTTGCATACCACATATATAAAAAAGGATTTGAGAACTTCATTTTCGCTGACATTAGCTCTAACACCGTTACGATGTCGGTAGCGGAGGGAAAAATAATAGGTGCAATAGATGCGTGTTTGGGCTCACCGGGATTATATCAAGGTCCAATTGACCTACAGAGGTTAAGAGAAATCGACGAGGGGCGGATAACGGCAAACGAAGCATTTTCAAATTCAGGGGTCTTGCGTAAGAACTGGACGAACGCAAGCGCCGGAAACAAGGATTTGGCTATGGATGCGCTCTCTTTGTTTGCCTCAATGGAAATTGCCGCGATGCGTGTTCTCATGACAGATTACGGCGTAGATGCAAGGGAGTATAAAATCTTCCTAACGGGCTCTGTGGGTGAGAGAGAGGAAATAAAACAGAGGATAGACCGGCTCTTGGGCATAAACAGCGAAACAGTAACGATAACTATGTATAGTGCCGCGATAGGATGTGCAGAAATTGCAAGGGATGTCTTTTACGGTGCAAAAAAGATTTTAGGTATAGAGGTAGAACCATA
>JAUXHM010000035.1 GCA_030621535.1 Candidatus Methanophagales archaeon
TTGTTGATGCGTCCGGGCTTGCGGGCAGTGTTAGCGCCTTAGTCCACGGGTACAAGACCTTCGACCCTTCGCTAAAGTTCGCAGGCGTCATCTTGAACCGAGTTGGAAGTAAACGGCACCGGGAGCTACTTGAAGAGGCATTACGAGGCGTCACGACTGTTTTTGGGGCTATTCCAAGGGACGAAGCAGTGAAAATCCAGGGAAGGCACTTAGGGCTTTTTATGGCTCATGAGGTTGACCGCACGGTATTAAACGGCTATTCAAAACTCGTAGAGGAAAATATAGACATGGATAGTTTGCTTGAAGCGACAGAGGTTGAGATTCCAGAACCGGAG
Organism: Candidatus Methanophagales archaeon; assembly: GCA_030621535.1. GTDB lineage: Archaea > Halobacteriota > Syntropharchaeia > Alkanophagales > Methanospirareceae > QEXZ01. The sequence goes on from JAUXHM010000035.1 coordinate 336, forward strand.
CCAGAGTCACCGTTAAGAGCTGTTGATGGCGTCAGAGTGGGCGTAGCGATGGACGAAGCGTTCTGTTTCTACTACCCGGAGAACTTAGACATCTTGCGTGATTTCGGTGCTGAAGTCGTCCCCTTCTCTCCGCTTCGGGACGCTTTACCTGACGTTGATGCTTTCTACATCGGTGGCGGCTATCCTGAACTATACGCAGAGCAGCTGGAAGAGAACGGTTCTTTACGTGAGGCGCTTGTTGATGCGATTCGGCATGGGTCACCGCTCTACGCGGAATGCGGTGGCTTGCTTTACTGTCTTGAGCAACTTGAAGACAAGGAGATGCTTGGCTTGTTCAAAGGTTCTGCAAAACTCACAAACCGGCTCCATGCCGTGGGCTATGTCGAAGCCGTTGCCGTAGCGGACAGCCTTCTTTTCCCGCGCGGTGCGAGATTCCGCGGGCACGAGTTCCATTATTCCACGGTGAATGGAGTTATGGCGGAATTCGCATACGAGCTTCTAAAAGGTGTCGGAATAGAGAACAAAAGGGACGGAATCTTCAGAGAAAACGTTCTCGCTTCATACACGCATCTGCACGCATTGGGAAACGAGAAGGCGTTCCTCAGGTTCCTGGAGGCTGCGAGGTGATGAGTGGAAATGGGAAAGTAATTGTTTCCCTTAGAATACTACTACGAAAATAAGAATGGATTTCATTACTAATGAAAACATACCCACAAAGGTTTCATTACTAATGAAAACTTAATGTTAATAAAAACAAAAGTATCTAAAAAATCATGAATACAAGACAGCTTAAAGAGATAGTTGTTCAGCAAAGGGAAGAGCTAAAAGAGAAGGGCAGAGGAATAGAGCGAGAAAGTCTGGGAGAGATAAGAAAATATCTGAAGATTCCACACGCAGTGATAATCAGCGGTGTGAGACGCTCCGGGAAATCAACCCTGTTAACGCAGATAATATCACAGTGGTTCGATGAGAACTTTTATTATCTGAACTTTGAGGACGAGCGGTTGATTTCATTTTCGGCGGAAGAAGATTTTGACAGGCTTTACCAGGTATTCTTGGAGCTTTATGGAGTGCAAAGAACCTTTTTTCTTGATGAAATCCAGAATGTTCAGGGTTGGGAGAGATTTGTGAGAAGGATGTATGAACGCGGGTTTAAATTCTTCATCACCGGGTCGAATGCCAGACTGCTGAGCAGAGAACTGGCAACGCATCTAACTGGAAGACACCTGATGAAAGAGATATATCCCCTCTCATTCCGTGAATATTTAAGGTTTAAAAAAATCGGTTTGAAAGAGAATTTTGAATATATTACAGAGGAGCGGGTAAAAATCATGAAAAATCTCGCACAATATATTGAAGAGGGCGGTTTTCCGGAGTATTTGAAATATGAGGAGAAGGACATACTTCGCAGGCTCTTCAGTGATGTGATCTTTAGAGACATACTCGTGAGATACGGCGTAAGGGAAACAAAGACATTTCAGGAGATTGCCAACTATCTCCTGGCGAATGTCTCAAACACCATCAGCTACAACAGATTAAAGAATATCTTTAATCTTGGGAGCGTGAATACCGTGAAGAATTATACTGAATATCTGGAGAACAGTTTTCTAATGTTCTTCGTCAATCAATTTTCATATTCCGGAGGTAAGCAATCGAGATCGCCAAAGAAGGTTTACTGTATAGACACAGGCTTGAGAAATGCGGTCTCTTTTAAATTCTCGGCGGACATCGGGAGGGCGATAGAAAATCTCGTATTCATAGAATTGAAACGCCGTTCTTCAGATTCAACAGAGATATATTATTGGAAGAATAAGGGAGAGGTAGATTTTGTGATAAAGGAGGGCTTACGCGTTAAGGAATTGATTCAGGTTTGCTATTCCATGGATGAAAAGACAGAGGAGAGGGAGGTAAGGAGCTTGGTAAAGGCGATGGATGATTTCAAGCTAAAAGAGGGGCTGGTGATAACCGAAGACCTTGATAAGGAAAAGGAAGTGGATAACAAAAAGATAGTGTACAAACCGCTGTGGACGTGGCTGTTAAAATGGCGAAAAGGATAATGGTGCAGGGCACGGGGTCGGGAGTGGGCAAGAGTGTAATTGTGGCAGCGCTTTGCCGCATACTCACACAGGAAGGCTACAAAGCCGCTCCTTTTAAATCGCAGAATATGTCGCTTAACAGTTATGCTACTGCAGACGGTCTTGAAATGGGAAGGGCGCAGGCATTCCAAGCGTTCGCCGCTCGTAAAGAGCCGACAGTGGAGATGAATCCTATTTTATTGAAACCCACAAGCGACACCGGCGCCCAGGTTATCGTGCGAGGAAAGCCCATAGGCAACATGACGGCAAGGGAATATCACGACTACAAACCCCGAGCATTGAACCTCATAGAGGACTGTTTTGATAAACTGGACCGTGAAAACGACGTGGTGGTGATAGAAGGTGCAGGCAGTCCCGCTGAGGTGAACCTTCGTGAGAACGACATCGTGAATATGAGCATCGCAAAACTTTTAAATGCGCCCGTTGTGCTCGTTGGCGACATAGACATGGGAGGCGTCTTTGCGTGGGTCGTGGGAACGCTGGAGTTGCTTGATGAAGAAGAGCGGGAGTTGGTGAAGGCTATTCTGATAAACAAGTTCCGTGGGGACATAGACATACTCAAACCAGGACTGGAGTTCCTTGAGAAACGAGTCAATAAACCCGTGATTGGCGTTATTCCTTATTTCCAAGATATAAGGATACAGGAAGAGGACTCTGTATCCTTGGCAGTGGCGAAAGGGAAAAAGACAGTAACGAGCGAGGAAAAAGCGATAACGATAGAAGTCGTTCAGCTGCCGCACATAGCCAATTTCACTGATTTTGACGCTTTAGAAGCTGAGGATGACGTTTTGCTGCGTTACGTTGGCGGGGGAGAAGAATTAAGCGAGCCTGATGTGATAATTATACCGGGGTCAAAGAACACGATAGGCGACCTGTCGTACCTCGAAAATAGCGGATACGCATCGGAGATAGTGGAGAAGGCGAGGGGCGGGAAGTGCGTTGTTTTTGGAATCTGTGGCGGTTATCAGATGCTCTGTAGCTCCATAACGGACCCGGAAGGCGTGGAATCAAAGCTCGAAGCGACCGAGGGGCTTGGGCTGCTGCCTGCCACGACGGAATTTGAAAGTCATGCACGGAAAATGACGAATCAAGTGCGGGCGATGGCTGACTTGCCGTTCTACACTGGAGAAATAGCGGGATATGAAATACACATGGGAAGGACTTATTTCTCCGATGGCGAGATAAAGAACGCATTCAGGATATTCGAGCGTTCAGGAGAAAAGGTTATAGACGATGGTGGTGGTGGCGGTGCTGTTTATGGTAACGTTATCGGGACTTATATACACGGAATATTCGATAATGATGCCTTCAGACGAGCTTTTCTGGACCACGTAAGAGCGAGAAAGGGACTGCCTCTGTTGCGTGCAGACGAAACCAAAAGCGAAGACAAAAATAAGACCGGGATTGATTGGGATGCGGAATACAATAAGTTAGCAGACGTCGTGCGGAGCAATGTTGATATGGATAAGCTATACGATATAATTTTTTTTAGCAGTAGCGAGAGGTATGGATAAAATGAGTAGCATGGAACAGAATTTGGGGGTGAAGTGGCAATATAAATCAACTGGAATACCTGACAACCTGTTCTCGAGGTCAAAAGCAGGTTTAACACGAGAAGAAATCCGCTCGATTATCGCATCAAAAGCGAGGATAAAAGGAAACGAGAGAATTTTAGACGTGGGTACGGGTTCAGGGAGCGTGTCCATCGAATTCGCGCTGTTAGGTTGCGATGTTACGGCGGTGGAGAAGGATGAAGATAATTTTGAGGTTGCAAGAAAGAACACGGAAAGATTTGGGTTGAATGATAAAATCAAGCTCATTTTTGGCGCGATGGAAAAAGTTGATTTGAACAACCGTTTTTTTGATGTCATCTTCTTTGGAGGCACGGATAATCTGGAAAAATCGTTTGACAATGTGTTCAAGCACTTGAAAACGGGAGGCAGGGTTATTATTGCAGCAGTCAGACTTGAGACCGTGGTGGAAGCCATAGGAGTATTGAAGAACAGAGGTATCAATCCCGAGGTTCTGAATATTTGCTTGAACAAAGGCAAGGATTTAGGCGGCAAAACTGCCCTCGCACCTTCTTATCCCGTATTCCTCATCTATGGAGACAAGAAATGAAAATCAACAAGCTCAGCAAGCTGTATGGAATAGGCGTGGGACCGGGCGACCCGGAACTGCTCACATTGAAAGCGTATAAAACACTCAAAGAAGTGGATATGATAGTTACTCCGCGGTCGAGCGAGGATAAAAGGTGTCTTGCTTTGCTCACGATTGAAGGAATTATAAACGAGAGAAAGAACAAGCCAATTGTTGTTGAACCCGTATTCCCAATGACGAAAGACCAGGCGAAATTGGACTTCTATTGGGAAAAGGCGCGGGAAGAGGTGTTGAGAAATGCGAAGGGGTGTGAAACAGTCGCATTCATCACGCTGGGTGACCCCAGCCTGTATTCCACGTTCTACCGATTTCTGGAGATTTTTAAAGATGCTGTGGATGAGGTAGAAGTAGTACCGGGGGTAACATCCTTCTCAGCTTGCTCTTCTATTGCTAAAGCCCCTATTGCAGAAGGAAATGAAATCGTTTCCATTGTCCCCGACGTAAAAGGGAACGAAAATGCGGTGCAGGTAATTCAAAACTCCGATTCCTTGATATTCCTCAAGCCGAAAAATATGGACGCGATAAAAACTATGCTGGGCAATAAAAAAGCCATCCTGGGCGTTAAGGTTGGGTTTGAAGACCAAAAAATGGTTTTTGCAAAACTCAACGAATTACAACAACCGGGTCATTACCTCTCTACGCTTATCGTGAAGAAGGAGGTTTAGATACAAAACCAAAACCACAAGATTACACAAGATTAACACAGAAGAGAGAAAAATAAAAAATATGAATGAAAAGTGGCTTTATAAGGACTTAACTCAGAAGAGTTTGGAGGTAAAAAGAGGAATCTCGTGAAAATCTGTGTAATCGGGTGGTTATGAAAATGAAACCGAAAGTAGTTTTTGTTGGCGCAGGACCGGGCGACCCCGAATTGCTCACGCTAAGGGGGAAGCGAGAGATAGAAAGTGCGGACGTGATAATATACGCAGGTTCGCTCGTCCACAGAGACATTTTAAAATATGCGAGGAGTGATGCGATACAGATAGATAGCTATGGTAAGACCAGGGAAGATTTATTCGCACTGTACAAGAAGTTTGCAGTTGAGGGAAAGAGAATAGTGCGGCTTCATACCGGCGACTTGAGTTTCTATTCCGCTATTCTGGAACAGATGGAATACCTCGAGTCAATTGATATAGATTTTGAACTTGTTCCCGGAGTTACGGCGTTCTCTGCCGCATCAGCATCGTTAAAACGCGAACTCACTTCGCCCGGCGTATCGCAAACGCTGATAATCACAAAACCGTTTGGGAAGACAGGCAAGCCCGCAGAGGAAAGCATAGCGGAACTTTCAAAGCACGGTGCGACAATGGTCATTTTTCTCGGTGTGCATCTCATTGACGATGTCGTTTCCGAGCTAAGGGTCGGCTATCCACCTGAGACACACGTAGCAGTGGTTCATAAAGCGTCGTGGGCAGAAGAGCGGATAATAAGAGGCACTTTAGATGATATTGCCGGGAAGGTGAAGAAAGAGGGTATAAAGAGTCAATCGGTGATAATAGTAGGGGACGTGCTTAATAAGTCGGGCGTTTCAATATTGTATTCTGGAGGTAAAAACCACGAGATTACACAAGATTAACACAGAGGGAAAGGGAAAATAATGAATAAAAAATCTTGTGAAAATCTGTGTAATCTGTGGTTATAAAAGGAGCTAATCTATGATTGCTATCTTCTCACTTGCTCAGGAATCTGTTGCAATTGCCGAAAAGGTGAAACGTGTGCTCTTAGCCGAAGGATTCGATGCAGAGCTGATATGCTCCGAACTGATTTCTTGCGAAGGCGGTAAGAAAGTAAAAAGCGTTTACCGTGCCATAAAGGAAAATTTCAAGCAGAAGAAGAATATTGTTGCCATTCTCCCTATGGGTGTGGTGGTGAGGGCAATAGAACCGAAGAAGAAGACCGAAGACCCCTGGGTGGTGTGCATAGACGAGAATGGGAAATGGGTTATACCTGTGCTGAACGGGCATAGAGGAGCGAATAAATTCGCAGAACTCATTGCCGCAGGGATATCGGCACAAGCGGTGATAACAACGTTTAAAATGATGAACGAACAAGAATGAAAAGCATAAAATGACAAAAGAAGATAATGATAGGGGGGTGTACATAGGAATTGGTTTTCATCTCGGCGTTGAAGCAGTAGAGATAGAGAGAGCGATTTGCAGGTTCTTAGAAGAATTGGGAATAGAACTAAGAGAAGTCAAAGGGTTATGTACAGTGGACTTCAGAAAAACAGAGCAGTTAGAAAAGGTTTCCTCGCTGCTCAAGAAGCCTCTGTTTTCCTTTTCACCCGATGAAATAAACAGTGTGGTGGACGTGCGGTCGAAAAGTGCAGCAATGGATGCGTTTAACATAAAGGGCGTCGCAGAACCCTGCGCTATCCTATGTGCGAAGAGGGATAATGGCGGATACAAAACGGTGAAGAGGAAATCGTTTGATAGAAAAATAACTCTGGCGGTGGTGTCTTAAAACTTTTTTACTTCGCAAAAACCTTTACTAAAAAATGCTTACGCTATTTTTTGCAAGCAAAAACCTTTACTAAAAATATGTTATCGGTAGTGGGTATCGGACCTGGTTCTTTGGATTTGATGGCGGAACGAGCGAGAGCACGGATTTCAAGTGCGGACATCATTATGGGCAATGTACGGTACATCGAGCTAATAAAGGACATCATTCCCGCAAGTGCCGAGGTGGTAATAGGCAGGATGGGAACCGAGGTAGAACGTGCAAAGAAAGCAGTCGAGCTGGGGCAGTATAAAGATGTCGTCCTTGTCTCGGGGGGCGATGCGGGCATCTATGGCATGGCGGGGCTGGCAATTGAGGTTGCTGCAGATTCTGGCACCAAATTGGAGATAGTTCCCGGTATAACATCCGCATCAGCATCCGCAGCATTACTCGGTGCACCCATCTCAAATGATTTCGCAGTTGTCAGTTTGAGCGATTTGTTGGTACCCTGGAGTGAGATAGAGAGGAAACTGGAAGGATTAGCAAAAATGGACATCGCGGTGGTCGTGTATAACCCCAAAAGCAAAAACAGAACGGTGCAATTAGAGAAGACACACGAGATTTTTATGCAGTTCCGTGACAGGAAAACAATAGTTGGCATCGTGAGAAATGCAGAACGAGAAGGATGCGAAATCGAGATTACCCGTTTAGAAGACTTGCCTGCGTTCTATCAACGTATAGATATGTCAACGACCATTATTATTGGCTGCTCGGGGACAAAAAATCTTGGTGGCCGAATGGTTACACGTAGAGGATATGAGACGAAATACGATTATGAGACAGGAAACGGGAATGCTGACGATATAGCAGCGGGTTATGTAGATGCGGGAAACAGGGTGTGGGAGAAGAGCAAGGCAATTGTACGTGATATTGTGTCAAAATATCCGGGTTCGTTAAGCGACACCGAAAAACGAGTGGCGGGACGCGTGGTTTTTGCCAATGCCGACCCTTCGTTTCTGGACTTGCTTGTATTTAATCATCATCCGGTTGAGACGGGGATACAGTGCATAAAAGAAGGTAAAACAATCATTACGGACATTGAAATGGTGAAAGCAGGTATCAGCAAAAAATACAGGAAAAAGGTGGAGTGTTTCGTGAATGCGCCAAAAACAATGGAGATAGCGAAAAGGGAAGGGCTCACGAGAACTGCTGCGGGTATCCGGCTCGCAAAGGAGAAGGGACTCATTCAGGGTAACGTCGTGGTTATTGGAAATGCACCTTCGGCATGTCAGGAGATTTGTGCGCTTGTTGAGGAAGGAGACGTAGGCGTAAAGCCCGCTCTTATCGTTGCTACCCCTGTAGGGTTTGTCAATGCCGCGGAGATGAAGGAGAAGATATTGTCTATGGGTAATATTCCTTGCATTGTGATAAGAGGACCAAGGGGTGGAACTCCTTCAGCAGTGGCGATTATCAATGAACTTGTGGAACTTGGCAACCGGTAAAATTTTTGCTTGCAAAAGTTTTTTCTGAAATCATGAAAATTGTAATTCACTGGACATGGTCTTCCATCGGACATATAGCGAGACACGGGGTGAGGGCGAAGGAAGTAGAACAGGCACTAAAAGTTATATAAGCGCAAAAAGTGAAAATAAAAATATGAAAAAGAGAGAGCTTCCTCTGGTAGAAATGGATTCAAGCGAAGTAGAATCAATTGATGACATTGCATACGGGCTACATTATCGAGTAAAGGGAGGCATCCAAGTGGAATCTAATCTGCTGGAACTCGCAGAAGAAATGGAACTTAATACAAAAGTCCAAATCATAGGGAAAGAGGCGGAAATACCTGTTGACGAATCCATATACGAGAAACTTAAAGGAAAGAGGATAAAAGTCGTGATGAAAGAATGAGGTAAAATCATGATTGACCCGGTATCAGGAACGGAATATTCAGAAGAAATCATAAAAAAAGCACTGGAAACGAATAATATCGGCTCAATTAATGCCTTAATCGAGCAGATAAAAAGTGGAAGAGTGGTTCTGCTCGAAGACGGCAAGATTCTCAAGCGAGGATATACAACGGGGACGTGTGCCACGGTGGCGTCAAAGGCCGCTGCTCTTCTGTTCGCGGGAAAAG
>JAUXHM010000046.1 GCA_030621535.1 Candidatus Methanophagales archaeon
TTTTCTTTGCTCTTGTTTCTGGTTTCTGCAAATATTCGTATTGATTCTGCCACGTCCCCTTCTTTGACCTTACCGAGATATTCGAGCGTTCTGCCTATCTCTTTTTGAGCTGCATAACTCTGCTCCACCAGCATAAAGTCCCCTATTCCTAATAGCTCGTTCAGTTCCATCTCGATCTTTTGTTAAAAAGAAAAAAGGATTATCAAAAGAAAAAGTTCACAACTTTTCTTTGTATCGAGTTGATAAAAATTTCTTTCTTCTCAGGATGTCGCTCAAACCAAAAGTATCCGACACAGCGATTATCTACCTCAATAATCTTCTTTTTCCCCTGGCTTTTCCGTTGGAACAGGAACGGGGAACAACAGGTATGCCCCACTGTAATGTCATTTATATCATTTCCGTCTACGTTTTCTTATACTATATACCCTCTTTCTGTGCTCAAAATAGTGGAATACTACGCTATCACCTATAATTTCGTAAATAATTCGATATTTTCCCACTTCTTCCGACCGACACCCCTTGAAAGAATATCTTAACGGCTTCCCCCTGATAGGCTCATTCAAAAATTTTAAGCACTGCTTTCTCTAACTCTTTCCTCCTATCGCTTTTAAGTTTCCTCGTCGCTTTAAAAAAGGTCGGCGTAAATCTTGGCTTGTACTCTTTCATTCTTCATCTACAATCTTCTTAAATTCATCCCAATCGTATAATTTCCCCTCTTGCATCTCTTTCCTGCTTCTTTCCACGTTTTCTACCAGCTTCTTATTCGTCAGTATCTCTAACTCCTCGTATAAATCATCTACTTCCAGTTTTAGCCGACTTACAACCTCAAATATACGTAAATTTATCTCACTCACTCCTTCGCTCTCACCACCAGCTCCAACCTCTATTTGTTCATTCATCATCCAGCATCTCCATTTTCATCCATGACCGCATACTGCATACTTTGCAATTGGATTAGGTGCATATATAATATAAAAAGTTTCGCTCATTTCTATTTCATCAAAGTAAATTATAGACACAGATTAACGCAGATTGCAAACCGAAAAAGTTTTTTTTGTGAAGAGGAGGAAGAGTTATAAAACATAAGATATGAAACATGCATCTGCTTCGGGAAATTTGGAGGTAATTGGACTGGGCGCTTTGAATTACGATGTTTTATATGCCGTTGAGCGCATAGCGAAAGGAGGCGAGGAGGTAGGGATTACAGATGTGAAAAAGGCGCCGGGTGGTTCTGCAGCAAATACAATCGTTGCATTAGCACGGTTAGGCGTTGATACGGGTTTCGTAGGCACGGTAGGTAACGATGAAGAAGGCGAACGGATTCTGGGAGACTTCGGGAAAGAAGGAGTGGAGACGAGGATAAAAAAACGTGAAGGTTACACAGGCGCCGCAGTAGCGTTCGTTGATGCCCGGGGAGAACGAGCACTTTATATCCTTCCCGGCGTGAATGCCCGACTGTGCACAGACGACATAGACCGTGAATTTGTGAATCACACGAAATTCCTACACACGAGTTCGTTTGTGAACCAAGAGCAGTTGGAAATGCAGCGTGAATTGGCGAAGCGCATGCACAACAAGACAAAACTAAGCTTTAGCCCCGGTATGCTCTGTTTCAAATACGAACTTGACGATTTGACCGAGCTAATAGAACAAAGCGAAGTGGTTTTTATCAGTGCTGATGAATTGAAATCGGTGATAAAAAAGGAGGACTATGAAAGAGGAACTGAACTTCTTTTGGACGCCGGTGCCCGGATTGTCTGTGTGACGCTGGGCGGGAAAGGCTGTTATGTCGCTGATAGCAGCACGGGCGAATCGCATTTGATAGACGCATATCTAACGGATGTGGTGGACACGACAGGTGCAGGGGACGCATTCGCAGCAGGATTCTTGTTTGGGTTGCTGCGTGATAAGAGCCTATACGAAAGTGGAAAGACGGGCAATTTAGTGGCTTCGTTCTGCATACGCGAATATGGCGGTAGAAAAGGATTGCCTTACAAACTTTCTTTATAACCAATAAATTTTTACCCTAAACTAAGAACCTCTTTTAGGAAGGTCTTATAAAATGAGCGAGAATGTAGGTGGTGGCGGAAGCATAGTACAAAAGGCGCGGATGGCAAACAGCGCTGCGGTTAAATTGGCTAATGCCACAACGGATGAGAAGAACCGGGCACTGCACAGAATCGCAGATTTGGTGGACACGAACAGGGAGCGAATACTTGCGGCTAATGATAAGGACGTTGAAGTTGCGTCGGGGTTAACAAAGGCAGGGAAAATGTCCACATCACTACTCAAAAGGTTGAAATTAGACGGCGCTAAAATAGACGAGATAATAAAAAGTGTCCGGGACGTAGCGAAATTGGATGACCCTGTTGGCAAAACCATGTCGGCGATCGAACTGGATACGGGGCTGGAGCTTTTTCAGGTTTCCTGCCCCATCGGTGTTATCGGTGCGATATTCGAATCAAGACCTGACGTTCTAGTTCAGATTTCCTCGCTGTGTCTGAAAACCGGCAATGCCGTAATGCTAAAAGGCGGCTCAGAAGCACAGAATTCGAACGAAGTGCTATTTGAGGTGGTTTCGGAAGCCGCATCAGCGACAGAGGGAATACCCGATGGCTGGATTCAACTGCTGGAAACGCGAGAAGAAGTAAATGAAATGTTAAAACTGAATGAATACATAGACCTTTTGGTGCCGCGTGGCAGCGAACAATTTGTGAAGTATATCCAGGATAACAGCAGTATAATGGTCTTAGGGCATTCGGAGGGTGTGTGTCACGTTTATGTTGACCGAGACGCGGACCTGAGTATGGCAGAAGACGTATGCTACGATGCAAAGGTTCAGTATCCTGCGGTATGCAATGCTGCCGAGACGCTGCTTGTTGATTCGCCGATTGCTGCTACTTTTTTACCTCCGATGATAGACAGGTATCAGCAGGCAGGGGTTGAGGTCCGGGGCTGTTCAAAAACGCTGGAACTTTTAGCGAGCGGTGAACACAACGATAAACAGAGACATAAAATAAAGCAAGCAAAGCAAGCATCAGAAGAAGACTGGCATACTGAATATAACGATTTAATCATTTCAATCAAAGTAGTTGATGGTGTGGATGAGGCTATCGAGCACATCAATCGCTACGGTTCGGGGCATACGGATGCGATTGTTACCGCGAATGAAGAAACAGCGTTAAAATTTATGCGGTTTGTGGATTCATCTTCGGTAATGCATAATGCATCAACACGGTTCAGTGACGGATTCAGGTATGGCAAAGGTGCCGAAGTAGGCATAAGCACGAATAAAGTGCATGCACGCGGTCCTGTCGGATTAGAAGGGCTGGTTATCTATAAGTATCTAATTGTCGGTAAGGGGCACGTAGTGGCTCCGTACACCGGTTCTCATGCGAAAGCATTTACGCATAAACCCCTGTCAAAACAGTTTTCCATTTAAGAAATTCAAATAGGGTGAATATAGTTTATATGCTATATACCTGAAAAATAGGGGGATATAAATGAGGGCGAGAACAAGAAAAAACGCGAGGTTCGTTATAACTCTCTTTAGTGCTGGTTTGTTACTGCTGCTGCTTGTGATTGCTTCAGCCTCGGCTGCCGAGGGTCCTGCTGTTATGATTACAAATTACACAGTGGAGCCTGGGGTCTTGATGCCCGGCGACAAGGGCACTATTACAATCACGATAAAAAACATGGACACTCTGTCATCAGAGACCGAGATGACTACTACCGGAAAATTTTCTACATCCGAAACCACAACGACATCAACGAGTAGTATAAGTGCAGAAATAGAAACTATACGACTGAGCAGCGGAACCAGAGACATAGAATGGCGGAGTGAAGGTTCAAAACGCACCGAATACTACAATGTGGGCGCCTTAGGACCTGGCGAAAGCATAAAAATCTCATTACCGATAAAAGCTGCTGCTTCTGCCCATGACGGCACTTATTTCCCTGAAGTGTACATAGAAGTGGACAATGGAAAAAACGTGCGTTTTCCTGTCCGTGTAAAAGTGGACAGCAGTGAGGTGGAAATACTTGAGAAAGATATCCCTTCGGATATTTCGCTCAGCGAGTCAAAGCAGATAGCGATAGTGGTGGCGAATAACAGACCTAATTCAGTGAGAGGTGTGGATGTGCACGTGAAATCGGAAAGCGATGGGTTAGAATTCACGCCAGAGCGAATATTCATAGGTGATTTAGCGGCGTATGGAAAAAGGGAGGTTAATTTCACGCTACAAACTCAAACTTTTAAAGAAAGTTTGATAGGAAATAGAGAGTTCTCTTTTGAGGTCGCATACAAAAATGGTGATAATGTACATCGCAACGAACTCAAATCGTCTGTATTGGTGAAGAGCACCGCAGATGTGAAGCTTATCTTGGTGAATGCGCCTGAATTTGTTTTAAAAGGCGAAATTGCAAAGATAGACTTTGACGTTGCTAACGGGATGGCAAAGGACATTAAAGCGGTATCCGTGGTGCCAGCGATAGAAGGGCTCAGAATACTGCCTTCCGAATATTTCATTGGGGACATGGAAGTAGGGGACGTTTTTTCTGCTTCTTTTGATATTTATACCCGCGATTTGAGCATTGGAGATACCACAGTACCCTTTACATTGCTGTTCAAAGATGTTGACACGGACAAGCAATACGAAATGCCAGGTTACGAGGTGCATGTAGAGGTACGAGAACCGCAGAAGAGTGAGTTACCGAGTCCGGTGCTCATAGGTGCACTGGTTGTCATTCTTGTCTCTGTCGCTGTGGCTGTCGGGGTTAGGGTAAAGCGAAAGCGGGGAAGACGTGAGAAGAGATAAAAAGCGAAGGATAAGAATAAATAATGATTCGCACAGAAAATCTGACGAAGGTTTACCGTATGGGTGATGCGGAAGTTTACGCATTGCACGATGTGAATTTGGATATACAAGAGGGCGAGTTCATTGCGATAATAGGACCTTCGGGCTCGGGCAAGTCCACACTGCTCAATATGATTGGCTGCCTGGATACGCCCACAAGCGGCGCTGTCTTCATAGACGGTATAGATACCGGTAAGCTAAGCGAAAACAAACTTGCGGAAATACGAAGGGAGAAAATAGGTTTCATATTCCAGCAATTTAATCTCGTCCATACGTTAAATGCGTTAGAAAACGTTGCACTTCCCATGTTCTTCGCGGGTGTGAAACGAGAAACGAGGCTGAAGAGAGCGGAGGAACTGCTTGCCAATGTCGGGCTTGGCGATCGGATATACCATAAACCTTCGGAAATGAGCGGGGGGCAGCAGCAGCGGGTAGCTATTGCACGGGCGCTTTCTAATGACCCGGAAGTCGTCATTGGTGATGAGCCAACGGGAAATGTGGACACTGAGACTGGAAATACAATAATAGACATCTTAGAAGGTTTGAACAAAGAGGGACGGACGGTAGTTGTGGTAACGCACGATGCGGAGATTGCAGCCCGTGTCGGTAGAACAAAGCGGATGCGGGATGGAAGGGTGCTTGATTGAGCAATGAGAGATAAATTACTTATGGCGTACCGGAGCATAAGAGAGAGAAGAACTCGTTCGATACTTACCGTGCTGGGTATCGCGGTGGGAATAGCGGCTATCGTTTCTTTGATGAGCGTGGGCTATGGCATGGAGGAGGCGATAACCGGTGAACTGACGGGAATGGCAGATATGATCTCGGTGATGCCGGGCAAAATAACGGGCCACGCCTATGTGGAACTGGGGAGTTTTACCGATAGAGACGTGAACGACTTGCAGCGGATAGGTGGTATCAAGGACATAACAGCAATGACGTACGATGCCGCGGAAGTGGAGTATCGAAATAAACGTGCGCCCATTTTTGTTCTTGGTGGCGATACGAAAGAGCTGGGAGGCTTCTATGTGGAGCCTGTTGGGATCAAGGAAGGTAGATGGCTCAGGGAAAATGATTTTAAAGGGTGCGTCATTGGAGACCGGGTAGCTAACGACTTCTTCGATGAAGTCATACACGTCAACGATAAACTGATAATAAATGATGAGAAATTCATTGTGGTTGGCATTTTTGAAAAGGCAAGCACGCTGTATGCTAGTGATGTAGATCCCCATATTTTTCTCACATTGCACGCTTCAAAGGAAGCTCTACAAAACGATGAGATAAAATACATCATGGTGAGGGTCTACAACATAGATAAAGCGGAAGAGATAGCAGAGGAGATAGTGGAAAGGATAAATGATAACCATGGACTCGATGATTTCGCCTTTGCAATGACGATGGGCAGCGCGATAGAAATGATGGGCGATGTTTTCAAGATTATACGTGGTGTTCTGGTGGGAATAGCGGCAATCGCACTCGTTGTTGCATCCATTGGCATAATGAACACGATGCTGATGTCCGTGATGGAGCGGACGCATGAGATCGGCGTGATGAAAGCGATAGGAGCAAAAAGCCGCGATGTACTCACTCTTTTCCTGCTTGAATCGAGCATGGTGAGTCTGGTGGGCGGTGTGGTTGGCTGTGTACTGGGCGTTGTGGCTGCGAAAGTCATCAGTCTCGTCGCAGGCACGGCAATAGGGATCGAGTTTAGCGCTGTGGTGAAACCCGAAGTATTACTTGGCGGCATGGCAGTTGCAATGGTTGTGGGCGTTCTATCAGGGTTCTATCCCGCGCGGAAAGCGTCAAGAATGAGTCCGGTCGAAGCGGTGAGGTACGAATAATGAGAGATTCATTTTCGCTGACATATCGGAATATAAAGGAGCGAAAAGCTCGTGCTGCACTCACGATACTGGGCATTATGGTGGGCATAGGTGCGGTAATTGCCTTGATGTCCGTTGGCTACGGCATGGAGGAGTCAATCACGGGGGAACTTGTTGAGATGGCGGATGTCATCGTGGTAATGCCGATGAGGATGGAATTAGGCAGCATTGGCGCATTTGGCAGCTTTACCGACCGTGATCTGGAAGCGGTGAAGCGGATCGGAGGCGTAAAAGATGCTGTGGCAATGATGGGCGAGATGGAAGAAGTGAAATACCGTGGTGAGACGTTCATGGTGCATGTCATTGGTACAGACCCCAAAGATATAGGTGCGCTATTTGGAGCGATAGTGAAGCCAGAAGAGGGAAGATACATAAAGGCAAACGACCACAAAACATGCACCATCGGGTACAGCATTGCCAATGATTACTTCGATGACGAGATTGGAGTTAACGATAGGATAACGATAAATGGCAGTAAGTTCAGGGTTGTTGGGGTATTGGAGAAGCAAGGAGGGTTCAGGTCCGAAACGGATTCGGAGATATACGTAACGGCACGAGATTCGGTGAGTATTCTCGATAACGAGGATATTTCAACCATCTTCGTGCGTGTGCGAAATATAGGGGAAGCGGAGGAGATAGCAGCGGAGATAGAGGAGCGAATAGATGA
>JAUXHM010000049.1 GCA_030621535.1 Candidatus Methanophagales archaeon
CATGGTCTTTTATAGCGTTTTCCATCTCTTTGAATTGCTCCTCCGAGAATCCCGTTGTGCCAACCACGAGCTTTAGGTTGTTACGAGCGGCGACTTTAACGTTTTCAACTGCTGCTGCAGCGTTCGTAAAATCCACGAACACATCCGGCTCGACCTTGTTTAACACGTGCTCCAGTTCTTCTGGACTCAATATTTTTACTCCCGTTCCCGGTGCTATTTCTTCTCCTACACCACGGGAATCAAAACCTGCCACCAGCTCCATATTCTCGGTTTCCAGAACGCTCCCCACCACCTGACCACCCATTCTACCTCTTGCCCCCGCAACCGCTACTTTTATTGCCATGATTAATCTAAAACGTTATTTTTTTAATAGTTTCTTTGGTAAAGCTTTCTTTTTAAAAGAAAGGATTGTTTATGTATGCTGCGAATAACGTTTTTAGGAACCGGTGGCTCGACACCAACGCCGAACAGGAATCCATCTGCAATAGCGGTAAATCGCGAAGGGGAACTAATGCTGTTTGATTGTGGAGAAGGCACGCAGCGGCAGATGATGCGCGCAAAGACCGGAATGACGCTAAACTCCATTTTCGTCACGCATTTCCATGCTGACCATGTGCTCGGTATTCCAGGTCTGTTACAAACAATGGCGTTGCAGGGTCGGAAAGAGCCGCTGGAGATATACGGTCCAAGACACGTGGATAAATTCCTGTACCATCTTCTGGCTTTGGGGTATGCGGGAAGGAGTTTTGAAGTAAAAGCGATAGAACTGAAACCAGGGGACGTGGTAAAAAGACCGAAGTATGAGATAAGAGCGATAAAAACGGTGCATAATATAGTAAGTATAGGATACGTGTTGGAAGAGGCAATGCGACCAGGGAGATTTAATCGAGAAAGAGCAATAGAGCTTGGTATCAAGCCCGGTCCTTTATTTTCCAAACTTCAATCAGGGCATTGCATCTCGGTAAATGGGGAAGAGGTACGACCGGAGCAGGTTTTAGGACCGCCGCGACCGGGCAGGAAAATTGTATATACCGGCGATACAAGACCCTGCGAAAGCGTGATAGAAGCGAGCAAGGACGCAGACTTATTAATACACGAGGGTACTTTATCGGAGGAAACGCAACGGTATGCGATTGAGTACATGCATTCGACTGCTGCGGAAGCTGCAGAAGTGGCGAAGAAAGCGAGCGTAAGAAAACTTATCCTGACGCATATCAGTGCGAGGTATTCGGATTTAGGGAGTGCGAGCAAGCTGGAAGAAGAAGCACGGAGTGTGTTTGAGAACACCGAAGTTGCAAGAGAGTTAATGACGATAGAAATTCCTTATAGAGTTGAGGGGGAGTGAGGAGAGTAAGCCCCCTTCTGTTTCGGCAGCATTTATCTGCGCGCCTTCTCAAATTGAGGCTTGCACCCACGAGGTTGGTCGTTCCATCCGTGGCCATACGACCTCATCCTTACGGAATCATTGCATTGGTGTGGCACGGTATCGTTTCTATACCATAGCCAAGACTCTCGCCTTATGCCCTCACGGCATTCGTGTTTTCGCGGTGGAGGGACTTTCCTCAGCCTTCTTACGAAGACCGACAGCTGCCCTTCCTCTCTCCCCTATATTTAGATTGTTCTATTGCAATATATTTTTTCTGTTCGGTTAATCAGTGAATAATTGGTATAATATCTCCGATTCCTCCTCTACGACCTGCACTTGCACCCACATTCTTTACCTTCACGTTTATACCCTCTTTTCGGTCTTCGTATCTTCCGCCGAATACCCATGTTGGCTCTACACCGGTAATTATCGCCGTCACCCTTGCTTTTCCCGCGTAATCGTTATCTATTCTCGCACCCCATATCACGTTTGCATCCGGATTCAAGTCGTAGGTGAGCAACTCCACGATGTCGTTTGTCTCTATCATTGTAAGGTCCGAGCCGCCGGTGATGTGTATAAGAGCACCTTTTGCACCTCGATAGTCCGCTTCGAGCAGCGGATGGCTGAGCGCATCCGAGACCACCGCTTCGGGTTTGTTCTCCGCTTTTGTCGTCTCGCCGACGAGCATCACCGCGACACCGCCTTCTGCCATTACTGCCTTGAAGTCTGCAAAGTCGAGATTAACCAGGGAAGGTTGTGTTATCGTCCCCGCTATGCCCTGTATTGTACTTGCAATCAACATGTCCATTGTTTTAAAAGCGTCATTCACCGAGAGGTTCCCCGCGTATTTTAGTAATTTGTCGTTCTCCAATACGATAACCGTATCTGTTGCTTCTCGCAATGCCTCTATCCCTTCTGCTGCCCTGTCTCTCCTTTTCCGCTCCACTCCAAACGGGAACGAGACCATAGCAACTACAATCGCTCCCGCTTCCTTTGCTATCTCTGCAATAACGGGTGAAGCCCCTGTGCCTGTTCCTCCTCCCATTCCCGCTGTGAGGAACACAAAGTTCTTATCTGCCAACAACACTTCTAATTCGTTTCTGTTTATTTCCGCTGCTTTCCTCGCTACTTCTGGAGAGCCCCCGGCTCCTAATCCCCGGGTAAGTGACCTCCCTATCAATACCTTTTTTTCGCAACTTATCGAATCCAGGTGCAGCTTGTCGGTATTTATAGCTATTCTATCTACGCCATTCAGTCCCCCTAAGCTCTCTAACCTGTTCATAGAGTTGTTACCTGCTCCGCCTACACCAACGATTGCTATCTTCGGCACACCAAACCAATCGTCCTCTGCTTCTTCATTCACACCTATTTCCTCTGGGCTATGCCCAAATATTGTATCCATCTTATCATCCATCCCCTTTTTTTTTTACCTCATTTACGTACAATTTTTCTTGGTAATTGTTTCCTTAGGAAGGAGGGGTTATATAAAGCTTTCGGTTAAATGAGGATAATAAATAGTTTTCAGAATATCTTTTTAGAAAGATAGAAGAGAATAGTAATAGAAATAGAAATTTGTCGCCCTTGGGGAGAGGGGAAAAGTGAAAATGGTGAATAAATTCAATGAAAATGCGAATGTATTAGCCACTGAATATTGGCGATTGAAAGGAATAAACGCTGATAAAGCGAGTGAGGGCAAGTTAGACGAGATAGAAGAGCTATTGGAAAAGGGGATAGGGGGAAAGCTAAGGGAGAAGCTAGATGCCGAAGCGAAGCAGCTGAGAAAGGAGAAGGAAGACAGAAGCAGTGCCGTTTTGAAGGTAGAAGAGGTTAAAAAGGAGATATTAGAGCTAACTGCGGATTTTGCTCCCAATCTTGACTCCTTTGAGGGGACTCGCTTTCCCTACGATAGCGAGCATGAGCCGATTTCTGAAGCTTATTTCTCCGCTCTTACTGACAGCTTTCTTGGCAAACCACAGCCAAGTATTCAATTTAAAGAGGCCACTTTCTCTACGGCTGGCATAGAAATTCACTCTGAGGAGAATTCGCCTTTGAAGGTTCTGGGATATATAATACTGATAATACAGGAGGCAGCGAAGCACATGCTCGGTATGGAAAACAAAATAAACAAGAGCTATATGCTGCTCAAACAGAATGGATACGCTCTTAGTGCATTGGAAACGTTGATTAAAGAGGGGAGAAGACTGAGGATAAAGGAAATAAAAGACATTTCTCACCATGAAGACAAGGAATATAAAGAGCTTGTAAGTGATGATACCTACGACAAAGAGCTTGTTAATGGCGTTGTATATTTAGTAAGCGGCGAGAGAGGATATAACTTGGCGAAGGAATATGACGGCGAATATGAAACGACAGATTTTGGCGAATGGGTATGGCAAATTTGTAACATCGAGGTGAGCAAAGAGGAAGGGG
This sequence comes from Candidatus Methanophagales archaeon, assembly GCA_030621535.1. Lineage (GTDB taxonomy): Archaea > Halobacteriota > Syntropharchaeia > Alkanophagales > Methanospirareceae > QEXZ01. The sequence goes on from JAUXHM010000049.1 coordinate 3,797, forward strand.
AAGGGAAAAGAAAAAGTATTTCCGATTCAAGCTCGAATATTCATAAGATGCTAAAATTTTTTAAGAAGTGAAAAAAAAGAAATAAATGAAAGGTGGGGGGGAGAAGAGATGAGAGCGGAGCAGGAGAAGGAAAAAGAAGGGAGGGAAAAAGCTGTTTCCTACTTACGGTCTCGGCTATTTCCCTGGAATTTCGTTTTTGAGCCGGTTGAAGAGGATGCGATAAAACATTTTGTCACCTATGCAATCCAAATTTGTGAGGAGAAGGGGATAGAGAAGGGGACGATGCCCGTACCCGTCACGGAAGATGACGTAAAAGAATTGATTACAAAGGAAGTAAAAGAGGCAGTGAATGAGTACCTATTTGATGTAGATGACGGGGATATGGCGAAGACACACGGTAAATTTGCGGTTAGCTACCCCTTTGCGTTCGCCCAATGTTTGGTGCATACCATTTTATACCGACTTGGACTCGAGCTGGAAGATGTAGTGGATGTAAAAGCGATAGGCAATTTATTAGGGCAGGAGGTAGAAGAGATAAGAAGGAGTGAGTCGTTTATCAGGAATTTAATATCCAAGCGCGGAAAACGAGCGATGAAGATGTTTGGTAAATCTATTTTGGATAGAAAGATTATAACGGCAGGGGGGGAGTACATAGGGAATGTGGGGAATATTGTTTTTGATATCGAAACGGGGAAGGTAGGGGGTTTAATAGTAAATCAGCAAAAACAAAAAGGCGCAGGCAGGAATTTGGAAAAGGGCAGAATATCCATGCACGACGTGCGTTTAAATGTGTACAGTAAAAATGTTGTTCTAAAATATTCAAGCTATAAATGAATATTTATATATGATAAATAAGACACTGCAAAATAATATATATAAAGTACAATAAATTAGAAAGGGGGAAAGGAGAAACGAAATGCGGGTATTTATAATAGGCTATGGACAAGCGGGAGGCAGAGTTGCAGACGCATTTTTGGAATTTGCAAAGCGAACGGGGCAGAATTTTGTGATTAATGCCGTGGCTATTAATACAGCGAAATCCGATTTGATGGGGCTAAAGAACATCCCAATGGAAGACCGGGTGCTTATAGGCGAGGCATTGACTAAAGGACATGGGATAGGGGCAGATAACGAATTAGGAGCGAAGGTTGCCACTGATGAAATTTATACCATACAAACGGAGATAGATAAACGAGGGACACATCATGTGGATGCGTTTCTGGTAATTGCAGGTTTAGGAGGGGGAACAGGTTCGGGAGGCGCCCCCGTGCTGGCAAGGAGGCTGAAGAAATTATATGAAGAGCCTGTTTACGGGCTGGGGATATTACCGGCGAAGGGGGAGGGAAGTTTATACTCTTTAAACGCTGCAAGGAGTCTAATGAGTTTCATGAATGAGGTTGACAATCTTTTCCTTTTCGATAATGAAGTGTGGAGGACGGGAGGAGAGACGGTAAAAGAGGCATATAGGGACATAAACGAGGAGATAGTGAGGAGATTCGGGATTTTGTTTGGCGCAGGCGAAGCGAACGAAGTGGGGCAGATGGTGGTAGATGCTGCGGAGATAATGAACACGCTTAAAGGAGGGGGAATATCCACAATTGGCTATGCTGCGGAAGGCATAGAGCGAAAAGGAGCATTAAAGAAGCTTTTCAGGAAGAAGGGGACGATGGATACGCTGGATTCAGTTACAAGGATTACTTCTTTGACAAGGAGGGCAGTAGCAGGCAGATTAACGATTCCTTGTGAACCGTCAAGTGCGGAAAGGGCATTGGTAATAGCAGCGGGACCACCAGAGGAGTTAAGCAGGAAGGGCATGGAGAAATCGAAGGAACGGATAGAGGAGATGATAAGAGGAACGGAAGTAAGAGGCGGTGATTTTCCGGTTGTAAAGAGTGAACATGTGGCGACAATTGTGCTCTTTTCCGGCGTATCTGATATACCAAGAATAAAAGAGTTACAGGAGATGGGGGCAGAAGCACAGGAGACATTAAAAGAGGTGACAAGTGAGAAGGAGCGTGAATATCAGGAATTAATGGATACAAACGGGAATATAAAGCCTTTGTTCTGAGGTGAGATAGGAGGATGAGAATAACGTTGAAAAAGAAATTATTATTTTCACTAATATTGGCGTTTTTTTTGATGTCAATATGCATGAGCGTAGGTGCTATTGCGAAAGAGCAAGCGAACTTACAGGAATCTAAGTTTGTGGAGGTTGCAACAAAGATAGAGTATAAGGATTATGACTTTTTCAATTCATATGGAAGGGTAAAAAATGGTAGTGTAGTTACGATAGAAGTGGTTTTAACTAATTTTAGCAAGCCAATAGATAAATCCGACCTCACTTTTTATTCTTATTTTTTGGAAAAGGAGAATATAGAGCCGACTATATCTGTGGATGGCAAATCTAAGGAATATAAAAGTCCTTTTACGGTGAACCATGGAAGAGATAAAGAAGTAAAGATATTAGTGAGAGGAAAAGCACCAGAGGTGAAAAAGATTGAAAATATCACTTTTTTAAACATAACGCAGGGGGTAAAAGGGGAATATTGTTCAGTGGAAAGCATAAAAAGGGCTGTATCATCGGAGATAATAGAAGACGCTATAATCGCAATAGATGAAGCACGAGAAAAGTTAAACAGTGCGAATTGGACTATTGCTAACGCTACAGAAAAAGGAACTGACGTATCCGAAGCAGATACAACATTTGAAACGGCCAGTTTGTATTTTAAAGACGCCGAAGAGGCCTATTGGGATGGGTGGCCAAAAGAGTCGATAGAAGCAGCAACAAATGCTTCTTATTATGCCAAGCTGGCGAAACAAAAAGCAGAATCTGCAGTTGGCGCTAAAAAGCATATAAGTTATGGTGGTCTGGCTGTAGTGGCGATTATCGCAATAGTGGTAATTGTACTTTTAAATAGACAAAGGCAAAAAAAACGAGGCATATATTGAGAAAATCCAAAATCCCAATGGCACTATCTAAAAATCAAGTGATTTATCCACCGCGGAGAGCGCAGAGTACGCAGAGTTTTAGGACTGTTTCAATCCTTGCTCAGGTTTTCTGACACAGATTTACACGGATTTACGCGGACTTATTTAAGTTTAACATTGTTGATTTTTATCGTCGGTCTGTGTTAATTAAGCCCTTTCTGGGCTTGCGGGAATGTGGGCAGAGCCCACAAGCGTTAATCTGTGTCTATAATTTATGCCTCTGCGTTCTCCGTGTGCTCTGCGGTAAAATTCAAGGATATAGTGATTTCACTAGAAAATCAGACAGTGCCCGTAATATAATCTCGAATGCTCTCCAAGTCTGAGAGAGCTGGTTCCGTCCACTCAAGCTTCATTGTGAAAGAAGTCTCTTTTTAACTTCCTCATGAGAGAGAACACGCCCTTCTTCAGCAGCTTTCAAAGCAACTGCTATCTTCTTCTTAACATACAATTCATACATAATGTCATCCCACGTTGCATGTTCTGGCAACTTGTCAATGAGCTTCTTTGTTTCTTCCT
>JAUXHM010000162.1 GCA_030621535.1 Candidatus Methanophagales archaeon
TACTTTCTCCGCGTCAGCACCACAATATTTCCTCACCGCTTCCCCACAGCCCTTTACATCCACATTCATCGCATCTAACCCATGCTCCACCAGCAGCCTTAGCGCTTCAGCACTCATGTAGCCGTTCGTCACGTATGTGCTATAGTAGCCCTCCTTTTCCGCGAGTTCAAAGACATCAAGTGAGTATTCGAAAAGCAAAGTGGGTTCGTTAAAGGATATAGAAGTCCCCTGGCACCCCTTTTCTTTCACCATTCGCACAAGTTTCTCTGGCGAAACATAATTACATCTCGCGGGATTTGGAACGGATTTGCTAATGTCCCAGTTCTGGCACCAGGGGCAGGAGAAATTGCATGAGTAACTTCCTACTGTTAATGCCTTGCTGCCCGGGAAGAAATGGAAAAAAGGTTTTTTCTCTATTGGATTCGCGCTTATAGAGGAAATATCGCCATATTCTAAGGTGTAGAGTTTTCCATCAATATTCATTCGTGTTTTACAGAATCCCAACTTGCCTGCGGCAATTTTGCAGAACCTTTCACAGGTTCCGCATCTCACTTTCTTCTTCCCATTCTCGAATTCGGATTCGAGTTGCTCGTACAACAAAGCCTCTTTTATACATGGATTTTCTCGAACCATTTTTTGATTTATTTGGTAAGCTTTCTTTTTAAAGAAGGGTTTACTATCAAGCTATAAAAACACGAAAAATAAATCGTAAGAAATGCACTACATAATCACCGAGAAGGGGACAACGGCGAGAAGAATCGCCACTATTTTATCGGAGGGTAAGGCTAAACCCAAAAAGATAGGGAGTATCGAGGCGTTTGAGTTCGACGGTAAAACCGTTATGGGTCTGAGCGGGCATGTAATTCGGCTGGATTTCCCAGCGGCATATAGCAATTGGAGCAGTATAAATCCTTCCGAGCTGATTGATGCCAAAATAGTATCGGCTGCATTAAAAAAGACCATAGTCAACGCGCTGAAAACGATAGCAAAAGATGCGGATTTTATAACTGTTGCAACGGATTACGACCGAGAAGGCGAGTTAATCGGCGTTGAAGCACTATACATTATCAAAAAGACAAATCCTGACGTGAAGATAGACCGGATGCGATACAGTGCGATAACCGAGCCCGACATAAAAGAAAGCTTTGCTGCGAGAAGTAAAGTTGATTATAACCTTGCCGCATCTGCCGAAGCGAGACAGATAATAGACCTGATATGGGGTGCATCGCTGACCCGATTCGTTTCTTTATCCGCAAAGCGGTTAGGAGATGAGTTCTTTTCGGTTGGTCGTGTGCAATCGCCTACGCTCGCACTGCTGGTAGAGAAGGAAAAAGAGATAAAAAAATTTGTGTCCCGTAAGTTCTGGGAACTGCATGCGAAATTAAAAGCGCCAGAGGGTATTTTCGATGCGACACACAAAAAGCATAAATTTGAGGAAAAGGAAGAAGCAGAAGAGCTAAAATCGCGAATCGATGCGGCAAAAGAGGGCTGTGTTCGTACCGTAAAGACGAAGTTGCGGACTGAGAAGGCACCCACGCCGTTTGATACTACCGGCTTTTTACGCGCTGCGTCTTCTATCGGGTATACGCCAAAACGAACAATGTATATCGCGGAGAGTTTATACCTGCAAGGGCTCATCTCTTATCATCGCACGGACAACACCACATATCCCGATACGCTGGATTTGAAGGCGCTGGTGAAGATGTTTGTCGGGACTGAAGAATTCGGTGAGCAAGCTCTCGCGATAAGCAAGAAGAAGCGATTAAAGCCAACTGCGGGTAAGAAAAAAACCACCGACCATCCGCCCATACATCCCGTCGGAAAAGCAGCAAAAGAGAAGCTCAGTAAGGACGAGTGGAAGATATACGAACTGGTAGTACGGCGATTTTTGGCTACGCTTTCCGACGCTGCGAAATGGGAAGACACCGGAATGAAGATAGAGGCAGGCGGGGAGATATTAGAAGCAAAGGGGAAAGAACTAAAGGAGCCGGGTTTCCTCGCGGTTTATCCATATCTGAAGCACGAAGAGTTGATAATACCGAAACTAAAAGAAGGCGACAAAGTGGAAATTGTGCAGGTGGACGTTATAGAGAAGGAAACAAAACCGCCGAACAGGATTTCGCAGGCGGGGCTGATAAAAAAGATGGATGATTTGGGACTTGGCACGAAGAGCACGCGGCATGAGATAATCGGGAAGTTGTACGATCGTGGATACGTGCAGGGCAACCCGGCTAAACCGACGGAAAAGGCATTTGCACTTGTTGATTCGCTGGGGAAATACGCTGCGCTGATAACGAAGCCGGAGATGACGAAAACGCTGGAGCAAGAGATGGACGAGATAAGCGAGGGCAAACGTAAGAAGAATGATGTTGCGGACGATTCGCGAAAGATGCTGCGAGCGGTGTTCGAGGAAATGATGGAGCATCATGAAGAGATATCGAAATCGCTTAGAGAAGGCATACGAGGTGATAAAATCGTGGGAGAGTGCCCGGAATGCGGTTCTGAGCTTTTATTGTTAAAATCTAAGCGAGGGAAGCGATTCATAGGCTGCAGCAAGTACCCTGCGTGCAATTTCTCTTTACCACTGCCAAAAACCGGGCGCGTGGTCGTGACGGCAGACAAATGCGATGAACATCCGACCATGTTAAAATTAAAAATAATAAAAAAAGGAAATAGACGACCGTGGGATTTTGGGTGTCCTTACTGCAATTTCTTGCGGTGGCAGCAGGAGCAGGAGAAA